>JALZUE010000170.1 GCA_023301705.1 Alteromonadaceae bacterium
ATTTATTTTAATATAACTTAAAAAATAAATATCATTTCAATAACTCATCATTTTACTTTGTTATTGCTTGATACGGTTCACTACCCCAACTAGTTAATACCCCATCATTAAAAATTAAAGGGGTACATTCATTTTTGGTGATAACACCATTATTCTTGACTGTATGTGTTTTATAAAACAATACTTGCTTCTTACTAGTACCTGATAAATAAAATTCATTAAAATCTGCAACCCCCATTATTGTTTGCACATCAGACACAGTCATTGAAGTATTTAACATTGATATAGCTTTACGATTTTTCAGTTCTTTATCTTCTTTTTGAGCCTTTTTATATTTTTTGCTTGTCTGCGTATCGTTTACGGCAACAACGCAAGCATTTAATAAAAACATTGAAGAGATTACTCCAGCACAGATTAATTGTTTTTTCATTTTTGTTCCTTAGTGAGTTAAATAAATTTCACTAAGGCATTGCAGAAACTAATCCAATATAAAACGTTATATTAAAAAACATAACTGATTAATAAATAAAGATTTTTTATAAACTTATTATCTGAAATATTTTTATAAAAAAACATAAGACCAAATAATGGTCAAATTAACTAAATTTTAGATTAATAAGTTATTTATAATGCTATTGATAATTGACTAAGAAAACTATGGAGCGAATCAGATAGTTTTTCATGAGGTTCTGCTCCTACTCTTTCTAGCCAAACTTCACCCGTATTATTATTAACAGAAATAATGGTATCGTCATGTTCTGTTACGGCAAAAAAGATGGTTATTGCTTGCTTAAGCTTTTTCTTCATTAATATATGACCAATAATATTTTCTTGTAAACGTTCAATATCATTGTCATTCCAAGCAAATAACAGTTCTAAATATTCGTTATTAAATGATGCCGGCACTGATTCACTATAAAAGCTTGAAAAATATGCAATGAGTTCTTTATTAATCGGTAAGCCTAATGCACTTTCGATATTACTAAAGATCACTGTTTTAGACACTTGACATGGTTGCCATTGAATATAGTTATCATTGTCTGGCTTACCTTCTTGGCATAACGAGATCCACTCATTGTCAAATTCGACTTTAGGTAAACATTGATACTTATTTTTATGCTCATGTATAAATTGTTGAAAAAGTTGTTGTAATGCCTCAAATATTTGTGAATTAGATGATGTCATCAGGCGCAGTTATCCTTTAAAATGTATTTACTTTAAACTAATTGATACTTTAATTATGCCTGATAATAAGCCTACATTCAGCACTCCTTATAAGAATGCTAACGAACTTACTAAACTAACATTAGGAAAGACAACTGCTTATATCAGTGAATACTCGCCAAGCCTCTTACAAGGAGTACCTCGTTCGTTAAATAGAAATAATATAGCAATAGAAGTCACGGCTTTGCCTTTTAAAGGCGAAGATGTTTGGTATGGTTATGAGATATCATGGTTAAACGTAAAAGGTAAACCTGTTGTTGCTGTTGGTGTGTTTCGATTTCCTTGTGATAGTGACAATATTATAGAATCAAAGTCGTTCAAACTTTACTTAAATAGCTTTAATCAATCACGCTTTTCATCAACTGAAAGCGTTATTGAACATATGGTAAAAGATTTATCAGCTATCGCAGGCAAACCAGCGACCGTTAGTTTGTTTTCTGTTACTGAATGCCCTTCTTTTAACATTGAATATTTACCAGCAACATGTATCGATGATATTGACATCACTATTGACGATTACACCTTTGATGCACAATTATTAAAAAAAGTTGGGAGTATTGAATCTGTAACGCCTGTATCTGAAACATTAGTTAGCCATTTATTAAAGTCTAATTGTTTGATTACTAACCAGCCTGACTGGGCAAGTATTTATATTTCTTATAAAGGTGAAAGCATTCCACATGAAAATCTTTTACGCTATTTAATTTCATTTAGAAAACACAATGAGTTTCACGAACAATGTGTTGAGCGAATATTTACCGACTTACTTCATGCGTACTCATTAACCGAACTTACCGTTTATGCTAGGTATACTCGAAGAGGTGGGCTTGATATTAACCCATTTAGAAGTACGCACCTAACACATGCTCCATCAGTAAGAACACATCGTCAATAAAGCACAATGCACATCAATGATGGCTAAGCTTAATAATATGATTGTTTTATAAAAATTAAAAACTCAAAAGCTCATCATATACATGAATGTCATCTATACTGCTATAAAGCTACTTTATTTAAATCAAAAGAAAAGCGTTAAGCGCGGAAAGTGATTATGACTGAATCAGTAACGAAAAAAGAATTAATATCCCTAGAGAAAAAACTAGAAAATGCGATTGCATCTAGAACTGATTTAGAAAACGATCTTATGTCGCAGTCATCAGTGTTTGTGGGCTTTATTAATAAGTTATCTTTAGCCTGTAAAGGTATGGATTTAGAGCTTGATAATCGCTTAGCTAACTTTCGTCAATCACATAAAAAATCACAGTCATTCGCAGTTTTATCAGAACAAATAGATGTGATTCTTGGTTTATTAAAGCATCAAGCATCAAAAAATGAAAAAAATGTCAGTTTTATGCATAATAAGCTAACTACGCTTGGTAAAACACTACAAAAATCTAACAATATTCCACCTCAAACCAGAAGAGACCTACGTGAATTTATTAGTTCTTTAGATGAACATAAAGAAACAGTTGTACAATATGTTCCAGCTTTCGATACATTATTAACGCTTTATCAAGAAACTCTCATTGCCAAACAAGTAGATAACTCTACAACGAATGCTGATGATAAAAATGCAAAGGTGATTTCTACTAATTCATCAGAAAGCGAAAAAAATAATTCACTAGAACGTTTAAAAGAAAATATTTTACTGGCGATTACTACGATTAATTTATCTGAAAGAAATCAAAAGACATTATTAGAAGTTAAACGAAAAATGTCAGAAAGTATGTCACATGATGCCATTCTAAAAAGCCTTATTCATATATTCAGTATTATAGCCTCTGATCTACAAGATGAACGAAATAGTGCTAAATACTTTTTAGCATCATTAAATAAAACACTAAGTCACGTACAAAAAGCAGTCGCTTCTACTATTTCGTCAACAAACTCGATTAAACAGCAAAATGTAACGTTAAATAGCAGAATTCAAGAGCAGTTGTCAGCAATGTCAAAGGACATAGAAAAAGCTAAAACGCTTGAAACAGTGAAGCTCGATATTAATGATAAGCTCACAACCATTGTTGACGTATTGAATGATAAACAGAAATTTGAAGACTCAGCTGACAAATTAATACAAGGTAAGCTTGCTGATATGACTAAAAAAGTTAAACAGCTTGAAGATGAAAGCCAATCGTATAAGAAACGTTTAGAAGAACAAATAATTAAAAGTAAGCAAGATGGTTTAACCAAATTAAACAATCGCGGTGCTTTTGATGAATTTTACACAAATTCAATAGAACAATTTAAAGAACAAGTGTTCCCTTTATCAATTGTTGTTATTGACTTAGATGACTTTAAACGCATTAATGATACTTATGGACATACAGCTGGCGACAAAACCTTAAAAGTCATTGCAAATACCATCATGAAGAAGACCGATAAAAAAGCATTTGTTGCAAGATTTGGTGGCGAAGAGTTTGTCATTGTTTTTCCACATTTAGATAAAATATCGTTAATAAATGAACTGAATTTATTAAGAAAAAATATTGCTTTATTGCCTTTTACCTTTAAAAACAATAAAGTAAGTATGACAACATCAATCGGTTGTACTCATGTTAAAGCAACCGATAATATCCGAACATCTTTTGAACGTGCAGATAACGCTTTATATCAAGCAAAAGAACAAGGTAAAAATAGAGTTATCTACGTCGATTAAACTACCAAGTAATTCTTTTATTTCTTTCTTCTAGTACGAGGAGCTATTATGCAAGTACAAATTAATCCCGTTGGAAAAATGAGCTTACTTTCTCAGCTTGAAGTAGAGCAATTAGAACACTCTGCTTCAAGTGAACTCTATTCGATATACAGAAACTGCTCTTTGGCTGTATTAAATGCAGGGAGTCATACCGATAATGCTGATGATATTTTTAATCAATTTAAAGATTTTAATATCGATGTCGTTCGCAGAGAAAGAGGTTTAAAAATAGAACTTGAAAACCCACCATCAGCCGCATTTGTTGATGATAAAATAATTCTCGGTATTAAAGAGTTTTTATCCGCTGTTTTACGCGACATTCTTTTTACCAACTACCGCTATAGTGATGTAAAACGTTCAGGTGTTGCGCCAACTGATCATAATACCCACATTGTTTTTGACATTTTACGTAACGCTAATATTATTCAGCCAGACACGGAGCCTAATTTAATTACCTGCTGGGGTGGACATTCAATTAATAATACTGAATATAAATATACTAAGGAAATTGGCTATCAACTTGGACTTCGTGGTTTTAATATATGCACAGGTTGCGGTCCTGGTGCAATGAAAGGCCCTATGAAAGGTGCAACTATTGGACATGCCAAACAACGTAGTAATACAGGTCGCTATTTAGGCTTAACAGAGCCTAGTATTATTGCCGCCGAGCCACCAAACCCAATTGTAAATGAATTGGTTATTATGCCAGATATTGAAAAAAGGTTAGAAGCCTTTGTACGCTTATCTCATGGTATTATCATATTTCCTGGTGGAGCTGGTACTTCAGAAGAATTATTGTATATATTAGGTATTTTATTACATGAAAATAACCGTGAACAACAGTTGCCTATTATTTTGACTGGACCTGAAGAAAGCAGAGCTTATTTTGAAGATATTAATGATTTTATTGGCTCAACACTGGGTGAAAAAGCCCAAAATTTATATAAAATTATCATTGACGATGCTGATGAAGTAGCAAAAGTATTAAAACAAAATCTTGAAAACGTTATTGAATATAGAAGTAAAACAGGTGATGGTTATCACTTTAATTGGTCTTTATATATTGACGATGAATTTCAAAAGCCTTTTATTCCTAATCATGACAATATGGCGGCTTTAAACGTAAACCCTGATCAGAATATTGCCCAATTAGCCGCAAATTTACGTCGCGTATTTTCAGGTATTGTTGCTGGTAATGTAAAATCTGAAGGTATAAAAGAAATACGCCAGCACGGGCCATTTAAAATATCGGGTCAGAAAGTGATTATGAACAAGGTAGATAAACTATTAAATGCTTTTGTTAAACAACAGCGTATGAAATTACCGGGTAGTGAATATATTCCTTGTTATGAAATAGTAGAGGAATAATAATGTCTGTACACCTAGTACTCATTGACGCGCTTAATTTAATTAGGCGCATTTATGCAGTACAAGCACGCCCTTTTCTATCAAATAATGAATTGGCAGAAAATACTCAACAACAAGTTTTAAATAATACACTTGATGCTTGTCAGCAAGCGTTAAAAAAAATATTATCAATACATTCACCTACTCATGCACTTGCTGTATTTGATAGCGAGCAACCTTGCTGGCGATATGAAATATTCCCTGATTATAAGAAAGGCAGAAAGAAAATGCCTGAATATCTACAACAAAAGTTAACAGATATTCAAGACAGTTTTATGACTCTCGGTATTGATTCACTTATACCAGAGCAAGACGAAGCCGACGATATTATTGCAACACTGGCCACCAAAGTAGCATTACGAAACCAAAAGGTAACCATCATATCAACCGACAAAGGGTTTTTAACAATGCTTTGCCCTCATATTGAGGTGTATGATTATTTTAATCGTCGTTATTTAACTGACGAATATGTTATTGAAAAATTTCAAGTTAAACCTGAACAACTAATTGACTTATGGACACTAACAGGTGATACCACCAATAAAATACCTGGTGTAGCAGGCATAGGACAAGTTACTGCAGCTGAATTACTTAAAACTTACGGTTCACTACCCGCAGTATTAAATACTGATGATTTAAAGGCTTCTGTTGCCAAAAAAATAACCGAGAGCATTGAAAATGTAGAAATCAGTAGAAAGTTATTGTTACTAAAAACTGATATTCCATTAGGGTTTAACCTAAAAGATATTCGACTACCTACCAATGAATAATTGATTTATCACGCTCGTATCTTGTGTATTAAAGCTTAAGTCTTATTTATAACGTGTGAACCCAAATTAAACAATTACATATAAAAAGGTTGATGTACTGCTACACCAACCTTTTAGTAAATACTTACATTATTTACTTATACCTTAAATATGCTTTTTAACAAACTTATCCATTTCGGTTAGTGCTTGTAAACGAGTTTCTTCATAACTTAAGTAGTGACCATCATTCTTTAATTTAACCAGTGTACCCTCTTTATTATTTTTTATTAACGCTTTATACATATCATTTGATTGGTTAAATGAGACTACTCTGTCATTTGTAGCATGAATTAATAACACTGGCGCTTGAAACTTTTCAACCTGATCTATTGGAGAAAGTGGTATATACAATTGCGTTTTTACTAGAATATCATCAGCAGAGTCATATTCACTTGTTGTACTAACGCTCGTCTGTAATTTAGATAAAGAAGCTAAGTCTGATATACCATTAATAGACACTACACACTTAAACAGATCAGGTTTAGATGCAGCAGCAGCTAAAGCAGTGTACCCACCATAGCTTGCACCTATAACGCAAACACGATCAGGATCGGCAATACCTTTATTAACAGACATAGCTAAAGCGTTTGTAAGATTCTTTTGCATTTGAACTCGCCATGATCTGTTATTAACAAAATCAAAATTACTACCAACGGCTTCGGCACGACTAAATTCAGGTTGTACAACTAAATAACCTTGTTCTGCAAAAAATTGTGCGATCCAGTTAAATTCAATACGGTTATATGTTTCAGTTGCCCCATGAGGAAGAAGAATAACTGGTAATTTTGATTTTTTATCCCAAAAATTTGGCGTTGTAATCAACGCAGGTGTGTCTATTTTATTACTATTCTTAATATTCAGTTCAGAAATAGGATGAACTGCCACATAAGGGATCTCAGCCCTAGCTAAGCCAACAATAGAAGATTCATTATTCTCATCTACTAGAATGTATTCCCCTGAAGACTCTTGCCCTTCAATAAATATTAATATTTTTTTCCAATCATGACTCCAATCAATTACATTAACTGAGGTATTAGCAAAAGACGCTGATACTTTTTCAATACGCGCATTAATCACATCATCAAAAAATTCATATTTTGGTAAAATACCGGAATATTTAATGCCATATATAGTTTTATTAATATTGGTTAATACTGACTCAACATATTCATTTTGTCGCGTAAATAAAGAATTAGGCGAAATTTTTCCATCAGCTAATGATAACGAAAAATAAGTAAGCTGCCTTTGGTTTCCTCTACCTTCATACTGACTAATAATTAACGATTTTTTATCAAGTGAAATTCCTTTTATATCTAAAGGTGAACTTCTTTCTTCTTCATAAATATCAACCCATTTGTTGCCTACTGGTATTTGAACGCGATAAATGCCAACTTTATTATCAAAACGGGCACGAGCACGGCTGATAAGGTTGTCGTCATTATCATAAATATCAAAACGCGTACGAGCAATAACGTTATCATTGTCATCCATAAAAAAATCACGCGTGTCGCTTACTCCGCGACTAAATGGCGTTGGTTTACGTTTACTACCTAAGCGTGTTTGCATTAAGTTATAATGTAATCCATCCCATTCTTGAAACGCAAAACCACCAACATAAGCAGGCATATAAACAAATTTACCATCAGAAGATATACCCGCAATATCACCTACTTCCCATTGATTATCGTACGTGCGTTCACCTGGTGTTAATAAACGATGCGCTTTGTTCGTTCTAATATTAAAACTTAAGGCGTAAGTTGCATTCTGAGGACTAGTACTATAAAAACCAGCTGTTTGTTGATACTTACTAACCACCAAAATAATTTCGTCTTCGGTTACAAAGTATGCTTTAGTTGGCTTACTACTTCCTATATTGATACTTGCGATAACTTCCTTTTTTGCTAATGAGAAAGCAACATATAAATCTTCATTTTTGGTTTTTTTACGAAAACCAATAGTATCGCCACTAGGAGAAAGCACCATTAAACTGGTATCAGGAATAGCACCATAAGCACTAAGAGGAATTTTAGCCTGAGCAATATTAAAAGTACTTAATATTACGAGCATAATAAGAAAAACAAATCGATTTAAAGTAGATGTATTTAACAACATAATTAGTATCCGTACCTTATATTCAATAATAAACCTTCTCGTAGTAATGCCTACAAAGTAAACAAAACATTCATAATAAAACCTATAAAGACTCAGGTTAAACAATCATTCAATCTAAAAAAGGCTTGATACATAAATGCACAAGCCTTAACTTTTTTATTCTCTAATATACGTCATTAAATATGTTTTTTAACAAACTTATCCATTTCGGTTAACGCTTGTAAACGTGTTTTTTCATAACTTAAATAATGGCCATCGTTATCTAAATTAACTAACGTACTTTCTTTATTATTCTTTTGTAGCGCTTTATACATTTTACTTGATTGCTTGAATGACACTACTTTATCTTGCTTAGCGTGAATTAATAATACAGGTGCATTAATTTTTCTTGCTTGATCAACCGGAGACAGTGCGCGATAAAGTTTCGTTTGAACAAGAATGTCATTTGATGGTGTATATTCACTGGTAGTATTAACACTAGTTTGCAATTTCGATAACGCTGTTACATCTGAAATACCGTTAATAGAGACAATACACTTAAACAGATCAGGCTTAGATACTGCAGCAGACAGTGCCGTGTAACCACCATAACTTGCGCCAATAACGCAAATACGTTCAGGGTCAGCAATACCTTTATCAATAGACATAGTTAACGCATTACTTAAGTTTTTCTGCATTTTAATGCGCCATTCCCTGTTATTCACAAAATCAAAATCGCTACCAACAGCTTCAGCCCTGCTAAACTCAGGTTGTACAACCACATACCCTTGTTCAGCAAAGTATTGTGCAATCCAGTTAAATTCAATACGGTTGTATGTTTCAGTTGCCCCGTGAGGAAGAAGAATAACAGGCAACTTTGACTTTTTATCCCATGAATTAGGCACAGTGATTAGCGCTGGAGAGATCATTTCATCATCAATTGCACTTAGTTGAGATATTGGGTGAACCGCTTCATATGAGATATTAGGTCTAGCAAGGCCAACTGTCGATGTTTGATTATTTTCATCAACAAGTAAATACTCTCCTGAAGACTCTTGTCCTTCAATAAAAACTAATATTTTTTTCCAGTCATCGCTCCAATCAATAACATTCACTGATGTATTGGCAAAAGAGTTTGATATTTTTTCAATTCGAGCATTAATTTTTTCATCAAAAAATTCATACTTGGGTAAAATACCTGAATATTTAATGCCATATACGGTTTTATTAATATTGGTTAATACTGATTCAACATATTCATTTTCGCGTACATATAATTCATTAGGCGATATTTCACCCGTTGCTAATGATAATGAAAAATAAATAGGTTTTCTTTGATTGCCATGACCTTGATACTTGCTAATAATCAACGATTTTTTATCAAGTGAAATACCTTTTATATCTAGCGGTAAACTTCTTTCTTCTTGATAAATATCAACCCATTTATTGCCTACGGGTTTCTGAATACGATATAGCCCTATTTTATTTTCAAAACGATTTTTCTCACGAGTAATTAAATTATCTTCGTTGTCATAAATATCAAAACGGGTACGAGCAAGAATATTGTCTTGATCGTCCATAAAAAAATTACGTGTATCTGTTTCCCCACGGCTAAACGATGTTGGTTTACGCTTACTGCCTAAACGTGTTTGCAATAAACTATAATGTAAGCCATCCCACTCCTGTAAAGCAAAACCGCCAACATAAGCAGGCATATAAACAAATTGTCCATCAGACGATATACCTGCAATATCACTTAATTCCCATTGGTTATCATAAGTACGCTCCCCAGCGGTTAATAAGCGGTGAGCTTTATTTGTTCTTATATTAAAGCTTAAAGCAAACGATGTATTTTGCGGGCTAGTACCATAGGTTCCACCTGTTTGTTGGTACTTACTTACAATTAAAATTATTTCATCTTCAGTGACAAAGTGTGCTTTGAGTGGCTTACTTTCACCCACTTCAATACTGGCAATTACTTTATTTTCTAATAGTGAAAATACAACATATAAGTCTTGTTCAGCTGTTTTTTTACGAAAGCCAATATTATTTCCACTAGGGGAAAGCACCATTAAACTGGTATCAGGAATAGCACCATAAGCACTAAGCGGTATTTTAGCTTGAACGAAACTAGTAAAACTGAAAAAAAGAAATAAACTGAAAAAACGAGATAATAAAGAAAAGTTTAAAAACATAACAAGCATCCTTACATTTGTTGAATTTATATACTGAATACTTACATAAAAATAGCAATAGAGTAAAGCGAACACAACATTTATCACACAATTGTGATGTTTAAACAAAATACTTCTAGCTAAATAGCCTCAATATAAAACCTCTGTAAAAATAAAAAATATTGAAAATACAGTTGTTAGGGTTAAGCGCTACTTTAATAATTCGGAAATAAAAAAGCTCGATAATATATCGAGCTTTAAATTATTCGAGGTAAAAACAAAAATCAAATAGATTTTTTAATAAAGCTATCTACTTCTATTAACACTTTTAAACGTGTTTCTTCAAAGCTTAAATAGTGATCATCTTTTTCTAATGTGACAAAAGTGACTTTTTTCTTTGCCTTTTTTAACGCTTTATTCATAACTTTAGATTGCTCAAAATCAACAGAATCATCATTTTTAGCATGTAATAATAATACTGATGCCGTAAAGTCATTCACATAATTTATTGGTGATTTTGTTTTTAATAATGTTTCTTTATCTTTCTTACCAACAATTACCTTATTCCAATAATCAAGTGCCCAATGCTTTTTACCAAACTTCTGTGTTTCACTATTAAACATTAAGGGTAAATCAGATATACCATTAATTGATACCACACACTTAAATACATCAGGGCTAAAGGCACCGGCTGCTAAAGCCGCATAACCACCATAACTTGCACCAACAATACATGCTCGTTCGGGGTCAGCAATGCCTTTATCAACAACGGCAGTTAATGCCTCTGTTAGATCTGATTGCATTTTTCCACCCCATTCACCACGGCCAGCACGGTTTAACTTCTTCCCAAAGCCATCTGAACCTCTAAATTGTGGTTGAATTACAGCGTAACCTTGTTCAGCAAAAAACTGAGCTATCCAATCAAAACCAATTTTATCATGAGATTCAGGGCCTCCATGAGGCAATACAATGGTAGGAAGTTTACCTTGCTTATCCCAAGATTGAGGTATTGTCATTAAGGTAGGTATTTTTAAGCCATCGCTGGCTTTAAAGCTAAATGAAGTGATAGGGTGTACCGCAGTGTAAGCAATGTCAGGTCTAGCAGCACCTACAATCGACATTTCATTATTTTCATCAACAATAATATATTCACCTGACGACTCTTGCCCTTCAATAAACACTAATAGTTTTTTCCAGTCACTTGACCAATCAACTAAATCAACTGACGTGTTAGCAAACGAAGCAGATATTTTTTCTATGCGCTGGTTAATAGTTTTATCAAAAAATTCATATTTAGGTAAAAAACCTGAATACTTAACACCATATACGGTTTGGTTAATATCGGTTACCACTGAATCAACTGAAGCATCATTACGATGAAAAATCGCCTTATCTGATATAGAGCCATCTGTTAATGATAAACTAAAATATGCAAGGTGCTTATTTGACCCTTGACCTAAATATTTACGAATCATTAAATGTTTTTTGTCAGGCATCACCCCTTGAATATCTAGGGGGATATTTCTTTCTTCCGTATATATCTCTAGCCATTTTTTACCATTAGGCACTTCAATACGGTAAATGTCTGTTTTATTATCATAACGAACTCGTGCAATCACATTATCGTTGTCATCAACAAAGAACTGGTAAGTATCACTTAAACCTTTACTAAAAGCTCTAGGTTTACGTTTATTGGTCAAACGAGTTTTCATTAAGGTGTAATCAAGCCCTTGCCATTCACCAAAAGCAACACCACCGGTAAAAGCAGGCATATATAAAAACTCGCCATCAGCAGATATACCAATAATACTCCCAAGCCTAGTTTGATTATCATAAATTTTTTCACCTGGGTTTAATAAACGGTGTGCTTTATTTTTTTTAATATTAAAACTTAACGCAGAAGAAGTGTTTTGGGGGCTAGTACTGTAAAAAGCATGTGTTTGTTGGTATTTACCCGCAACTAAAATAATATTATCTTCGCTAACAAAATAAGCCTTAGTCGGCTTACTATTACCAACATCAATACTGGCAACCACTTTATTATCAGTTAATGAAAAAACCACATATAAATCTTTTGAGCCTGTGTTTTTTCGAAAGCCAATTAGGTTACCGCTAGGTGACATGGTCATTAAGCTGGTATCTGGAATATTACCATAAGATTCTAAAGGTATTTTTGCGTGAGCAATACTAGAAAAATAACTAAAAATAAAAGAAATAAAAATTAAAGGGTAAATAGAACGTACAAAGTTTGATGTCATTATGATTATTATTATCCATCCATGAGTTTAATGGTTATTCTTTCATAATATTTAGCCGTTTGTAAATACTCTTTTACAGAACAAAGCCCTCACTTTATTCAGCTCTACATATTCAGCTCTACTTACCTCAGCATATAACTCAATGTACACATTATTTACCCTGATTTTCGCTCTAGCTTAGACAACCTTGAATTACGGTGATTATGAGTACGCTGCTTAATTGAATTTTTATTTTTTTTAAAGTGGCTATTTTTTACAAACTTCTGTGCTGCCGAATGTGTAATTGGTTGTTGGCGACCCTTAACTTTGTTTTTGTACTTAATTTTTTTAACATGTTGATTATTTAATTGTGTCGTCTTTTTAATACTTCGTTGTTGATTAATATGTTTTGTATCTGACCATGTTCTCTTATTTTGAAAACCTTTATAGCCATGATTACTATAGTTGTTTCGATAATTATTACGTTGCTGATAACTTCTACCTTCTTGGGCGTAACGATTATAGCCATGTGTTAATTTTCGTTTATTAGAAGAATATTGCGCACGGTTTTTCTTCCAATGATAACCGTAGTTGTTACCACGTCTTTGGTTATTATACTGTTGATTTTTAAAGCTTTTGCTGTCTTTATATATTACAACTTGATGATTAAACCAATTGAAGGTACTGAAAAGAGAATAAGCGCCAATATAAGTAGCATTACTCCAATAAAAATGCCCTCTATGGCGAGAAAAGTATTTGGGTTTGTGAAAATTAACCGGTTGATGATGCGCCCAGTGCCATTTACCATAAACTTTATGCGTATTGTAATAAGGAATGCGAATACGGTTTGATGATGGCAATGCAATCACAATAATACCATGGTGTCTTTCTACATTTAAATAATCTAATTTCGCTAAGCTTCCTGAATAATCAGCTTTTTTTCTTAACAATTGAACGCTGTTTAACACACCTTCTTCATTATATAAAAATGCAGTCGCTAATTGTTTAGTCCACTGAGAGTCATACCTTAATTGATTTAATATTTGCGGAAATGAAACCAATGCTTTAACACTTTCGTGCCAATATTGATTTTTAGCATGATGCTTCAATTGATAAGCAGTTAAATGCTTGTTATGCGCCACCCAATGTGTTGCTTCAGCTATTTCTTCCGGATAGGTTGATGCTATTAATGTATAGCTTAATATTACATCTGGATATAACGCAATGGGAGCCAGCAGCTGTGCAAGCTCTGCTTCAGAATATTCAGGTACATACTTAACAGTTTCATAAGCACTATGAGTAGTTGCTTGAGGTTTATCAGCAAAAGCTGGCGTTATGAATAAGCTAGTAGCAATAAACACTAGTTGAGATAAACGCTGATAGTAATGTGAAAATTTCATACACTCACCTTTTCTTTTTTGTGAAGTTAATCACACAATAAAATAAATAAGCTGAACTGAAACTGAACAATAAAAAAGCCATTACTGAGTTTACAATAATGGCTTGCTAAATCACATGGAGCATATAGATTACAATTGCACTATATTTTAGGCTTATTAGTTATCTTTTTTCGCAGCTCCCATAACCATATGACTATAATACTCATGCCAAACAGTGGGAATAACAGCCCTAGAAAAAGAATAAAACTCACTAAAAACACATCAACTTTAAACCGTGACGGCACTTTAGGTATACTCCAATCACCCTTCTGTTTTCGTTTTAAATAAGAAATAGTACCTGCTAAATTCATCACAAAGAAAACAAGACCAACAATCAACATAACCACCCAATTCACTATGCCATATTCACCTTGATGAAAACGCATAAAAACTTGGCGTAAATCCATTAATATACCAACATCGTCCCATGTATAAGAAAGAACAACATCACCAGTATATTGATCAATATGAATCACTTCTTGATCAGACAGCCATAACGAATTATTGCTAACAGTAAAAACTCCTGATGTTGATACTGGTAATTTAATAGTCACTTTGCCAAGTAAATTATGTTTATTAGCAATAGTAACCACTTGCTCAATAGTTAAAGGTGTTTCATTGTCTGGTGTATTTGACATTAACCCTTTAGCATGTCGCCAGTTTTGAGGATATCCAGAGTCTGTTTGCTCTTGTACCCACTTTAAATTAGAGCCGAACACATTTGTCCAAGGCATTGCGCCAGCCAGTGTTGCTGCTAATAATATAGATATCCAGAAAGCTGATACTGCATGTAAGTCTCGCCAAAATAAGCGTTTACTTTTATTCATGCGAATTGTAAAGAAACCACCTGCGCCATTAATTTTACTTGGCCACCAAACATATATTCCCGTTAAAATGAGTACTAAAAACCAACTAGCCACTAATTCAATCACAAGTGTACCCGGTGTATCTAGTAATAATTCACCATGTAGCTTCCTTACCTTTCGCATTAAGGTTTGCTTGGTATCAATAACACCCAAGTTTTCAGCTGTATAAGGATTAACATACAACAACGTTTTTGCGAAGCCTTTACTTCTAATTTCAAATTCAGTTGATTGCTCAGTATCAGTAGGTATATTTATTGCTGAAATACGGTTTTCACTATACTTTATTGCTGCAGAAAATTGTTCATTCAAGCCCAGTTTAATAGCATTATCACTTGGCGCTTCAACATATAATGTAGAACGATATAACTGCTCATTCACATCAGCCTTAAATAAATAAATAACTCCTGTAACTGCCAGTATTATCATAAATGGCATCGTTATCAGGCCAGCGATAACGTGCCACTTCCATAACCAGCGATTGAGATCTAAATTTTTCATGTTTTTACTTCTTTAAATACAATAAGGTATTAACCATTCAAGTGATTAATAATGTTCTAATGATAATTAATGTATTTATAAAGTAGGTGGTGCGCGAGTCAACGCTTTTAAATAAGGGAAAGGTGTATGTGGGCGTTGTTCTAGCAATAAAATACGTGTGTCATAAGCGATACTTATATCTGCTAATGAGTAAAGAACAGCTGTTTTATCAATATGATTATCAGCAATGTAATTAAACGAACAATCTAAATGTTGTGTTTTTTCAGGGCTATTCTCAGGTGCTTCTACCACTTTAATAATACCATTATTGATATATTCTGAACTAGAAACCCATTGGTAAGTATTACCTGAACATATCAACATAATATCATTATTTGCATATTGCTGTGCTTGATTCACCGAATAAATAGATGAAAACGCAGGTACAAAGCTATTATACAAAAATATAAAAGCGATAATAACTGACAAAAACTTACTATTGCGATGAAAATGGTTAAACACGAAAGCCAATAAAAAATACAAAATATAGTAATATGATACGCGCTCTAAGATTAATCATGCAAGAATTTATTTTTTATCTGGAAAGGTAAGTAAAAACTTTGCGCCATTTAATTTTTCAGACTGTAATATTTGTAATTCACCTTCATAGCTTTCAACTAAATCTCGTACTATCGCTAAACCTATACCATGGCCTTGGTGATAAGTATCAGCTCGAATACCCCGTTGTAGAATAGACGCTTTAACATTATCGGCAATACCTTCGCCATCATCTTCAATAATGCAAACTAAATGCTGTTTCATCGGATCATAGTGAATTGCTAGAGCAATCTGAGTTTTAGCTGCTTTAGCGGCATTGTCGAGTAAGTTACCTAAAATTTCATATAAATCAGCTTCTTCACCTTTAAACTTAACAAGCTCATCAACATTGACTGTAAATTTCAATGATTTTTCTTGATAAATTTTAACTAAGCTTGATTGTAACTTTTTCACACACATTGCTACATTAACACCTAAATGCCAAGATACTTGCCCTGCCGATTGTGCTTTTTTTAATTGATGGTCAATCATTTTATTCATGGTATTAGCTTGTTCATGAATAGTTATTGGTAAGTCATGACTTTGTATTACCGCAAGTGGTGTTTTTAAGCTGTGTGCTAAGTCAGATAAAGCATTGCGATAACGTGTACGTTGGTTATGTTCAGTTTGAAGCAATGTATTTAGTTGTTGAGTGACCTGTGATAATTCTTGTGGATATAAGCCTTTTAGTGATTGTGAATTACCTTGCTCTATATCACGTAATTCATGCTGTAAATTTACTAAAGGCTTTAAACTCCAACGTAACCATACCAATTGAATACTAATTAAAATAACCATCAATACGAATAAAACTATCCATAGTTGCTTTTGAAATTGACTTAACAACAATTCAATTTCTTGCCTTTCTTTTAAAATATGTAACGTTAATAGTGAAGAATGGTTTCGCTCTTCAAAGCTCACAGTAAAACTATAAATAAAATGTGTTTGTTGATTCAATATAGTTTGATAAAAGGTACTGTCACCGATTTTTGGCAAGGTGAGAAAACTAGGATCATCTAACGTTAATAACGAATTAGAGCGCCACTTAACGTCACTGCCTAAACGTTGAGATGTAAATAAAGCATACAAGCCTGATTCACTCATATTAAATTGGTTTTCAAGTAAATATTCTGGCATGTTGAGTTGTTTATTTTCGACATCGGCAACAGCAAGAATGGCATATGAATATGCGGTTAATTCGTTTTTTATTCCGGTATGCATGTGCTTTTCATAAGCGGTACTGATGACTAAGCCAACAAGTGGTAATAAAATAACACTCATGACAATTGCACTAGCAATAACGCGTAGTTTTAAAGAGTTAAATACCTGTTTAATTAACATCTATAAACGAACGTAGTTTATAGCCACGCCCTCTTAACGTTTCAATAAATTGATACTCACCATCAGGATCTAATTTTTTTCGTAAGCGCCGAATAAATACTTCAATCACATTAGAATCTAAATCAAAATCTTGATCATAAATGTGTTCAGTTAATACTGTTTTAGAAACAACTTCGTCAGGGTGTAACATCAAATACTGAAATACTTTGTATTCATGTGCACTCAGATTGACTAACTGCTGGTTGAGCTTAACTTCCATACTACTGGTATTAAGGCTATATGGCCCATGTTCAATCATCGGGCTAGTTTTATTTACCGAACGACGAATTAAGGCATTCACCCGCGCAATCACCTCTTCATTATGAAATGGTTTCGTTAAATAGTCATCAGCACCAGCGTCTAAGCCTTCAACTTTATCTTGCCAGTGACTCCGAGCCGTAAGAACTAATATAGGGTAGGCACACTGTTTTTCTCTTAATAACTTGATTAATGACACGCCATCTATTTTAGGCAAACCTAAATCAATAATAGCAATATCGTAAGGGTTCTCAGAGCCATAAAACAGCCCAGTTTCACCGTCTTGTGCAATATCGACACTAAACACTGCTGCTGTTAATATGTCTTTAATTTGCTGTTGTAATAATGGATCATCTTCAACAATAAGTGCGCGCATACAATAAATTACCTAATGAGTTTTAAGTGATAAAACAAATTTACACTCCAGTATTAGCTATTACCTTTTCGATAACTGACCAGAATATGCGTCTACATTAACGACAATAACGTGACCATTATTTTGTAATACCTTCACCGTATAAATTGATTGTTTATGGTTACTGTTTACTTTTAATACTTTACCACCAAACTTTTGTTTAGCTAACTTACCCGCTTGCTGGCTACTAGTAACAACTTTATTACTTTGTGCAACAACAGTACTGGTCGGAACAACCAACAGTGAAAATAACAATACAGTTAATAAAAAAGTGTTATGTAAAATACGCATAAAATTCAACCCATTGCTATATATGTATATTTATTTGAAGTGCTAAGCAGTGTAAAAGAATCAGTCGCTAAGTACAAATACCAGACATTTACAAACTGTTAGTTTTAATTGGAAACTAATGCTTAAAAATAAACGCATAAGAATAAACTAATAGTATTTTAAAAAAGACTGCCTGAACAAAGGCTGAATATAAAAAAGCCACTTACTTATGTTATATAAAATAAAGTAAATGGCCTTGAATTTATCACTAAGTAACTATGTTATTTACTTATTTTCGAGCAATTAAATGCACCGTGCTAATTGAGCGTTCTAAAAATGCACCTTCACAATAGGCGAAATAATATAGCCATAAGCGTTTGAATTTATCATCAAAGCCATGTTGCTTTAACTCATCCCATGAATGATTAAATTGGTCGCGCCAGTCAGCTAATGTTCTGGCATAATCAATACCAATATCATGTAACGATTCTGTCACCATATCAGTATTATCACGAAGTTGTTCATTCATTAAAGTAATTGAAGGTAAAAACCCACCAGGAAAAATATATCGTTGAATAAAGTCAACATTATTTAGGTATGACTCGAAACGTTGGTCAGCAATTGTGATTGCTTGAAGAAGCATTTTACCACCAGGTTTCAGACGTTCATTACACTGATTAAAGAAACTATTCATGTACTTATGACCAACTGCTTCAATCATTTCTATAGATACTAACTTGTCGAACTGCCCTGTTAAATCTCGATAATCTTTTTTAAGCAAGGTAATTTTGTCGGTTAAGCCAAGCTTTTCAATACGGGCTTTTGCATAAGCATGCTGAGCATCTGAAATAGTTGTAGTGGTTACTTTACAGCCATAATTACTAGCAGCATATATTGCCAGACCACCCCAACCTGTGCCTATTTCTAACAAATGGTCACTACTTTTTAATGAAAGACGCTCACAAATTAATGATAGTTTATTTAGCTGAGCATCAGCCAATGTGGCATTTTCGTTAGGATAAATCGCAGATGAATACATCATTTCGGGATCAAGAAATCGTGTGTAAAGCTCATTACCTAAATCATAATGCGCTAAAATATTTTTCTTTGAACCTTGCTGACTATTGCGATTGAAATAATGAAATAACGCATTTTTACACTTAGTCATCAAACCCATTTTACTTTCAAGCGCATCAGTAACTTTTTGAGCTTTGGCAAATAACCGTATAACGTTGGTTAATTCAGGTGAGCTCCAACGATTATCAATAAAGGCCTCAGCTACACCAATACTGCCGCCTTTAATAAAATCAGCATAAATAGTTAAATCATGAACCACAATTTTAGCTTGCAAAGGGCTTGTTGATGTTTGCTCTTCACCAGCCTTATTACCAAAGTGAAAGCTTTGCCCTAATTCTACAACCTCTAGGCTATCTTCAATTTTATTTAATACAGAAAAAACTATTTGGCGACAACGTTTATGAAACCAAGATAACTTGGTAACCTCGTTCAAATTAGCTATATTTTCCATTAAACTTCCTCTTTTAATTTTGTTATCAGTAGAGCGTATTCATTTAAATTGTGGTTTTTAACTTTTGTGATTACTGTTTATCGATATAAGAAATAAAAGGTACTCGCTTTACCAATAGCTTTAATGCTTGCCAATATATTCCTGCAAATATTTTTATTGTCATTGATGGTAAAGTCAGCCAAATTTTCCATAAATTTAACGTAGTAAACTGATGCTTTTTCATTTGTAATGTTGCATCGAATAGTTTGTTACCTTCTTTCTCTGTACTGATATTGGCAATATGAATAAGCATGTTAGCTTTATCACTTGCTATCGGCTTCACTTTCCAGTGGTATTTCATGTTCATATCCATAAAAGGAGAAACATGAAAGTTTTTATCAGTAACTGGTTTGTTACTTTGCAAATCTACTAAGTAATAATGTCGCTTATTCCATGGCGTATTGCTCACTTCTGCCAACATATGTGTACATTCATCAGATTTGTTATAACAAAAATAAAAATTAGCCGGACTAAAATATATACCTAAACATCTTGCTTGCGACAACATCGTTACACGGTGTATATCTAATATTTCATTATTTTTCTTAGTACTTACTGCGTGTAAACTTAGCACTTTATTTGTGATACGATTTTTCAATGCCTGAAGATCATTAACGAACGGCTTTTGATTGATAGCATTATCAGATAATTGTTCAGAAGCTATGATGTCATCACGTAAATAATCATGAGCAACAAAGCGAATGGGGTTAAACCAAGAAAAGCCTAAAAGCTTCGATGGAGGTAATGAGTGCTCAATAATTTCATCAAGATCTAACGCCAGCATATATAAGCGATAGTCAAAGGCGTTATTTTTAATGCTAAAACGACGATGACGAACGTTACCAGCATAAATAGCGCTATTGCGATAAACACAATCGCTCACTTGATGGCCACCTTGTTCACCATTACTTATTTTGATTCTCGTCATAATGCGTAACCGTGAAAATTGAATAAACTCACGTTATAAGTAACAGTCAAATCGTTTTGCAACATCAACGGCGCTTCTCACGCCATCTTCATGAAAGCCGTTATACCAATAAGCACCTGCAAAATGAGTATGTTCAATACCACAAATACTGTTACGTTGCTGCTGTGCTTTAAATGATGC
>JALZUE010000171.1 GCA_023301705.1 Alteromonadaceae bacterium
TCGAGGTTGTTTTTGCAGCAATTGATGATGATTTTATACAAGGCAGAGCTTATGATGTGTAGTTATTCTACATAAATAAGCGATAACGCAGTAGAAAGTCATCATAAATGCTGTCTTCGATTCATTTAAACGCATTTTTAGCTTTGTTACTTGCTCTTTAAATAGAATAACTATATTACATCACAAATGCCGCGCTAAAAAAGCGTTTAATTTGAACAAAAATAAACCCTGAAAGATCAACAGTCCCTAGTACGATTAGCAATAATCAAGCATAACAATGCATAGGTGTATAAACATATATTTATAAAATATTGTGAATACAAACGCTTAACCGTTTTCTTTAAAAACATCTGACCAAGTATAATTTTGATTTAATTGATTAAACTTTTGCCATTTGCCTTTAGGTAACACAACTCTAACGAGTACCCTTTCAGGTATAAAACCTTCAGGTAAAGTAAATTCACCATCAATTTGTTGAAAATAACGAAAGCTAAAGGATAAATCTTTTTGCGTAAAGGAAGATATTTCGCTTAATTCTAATTTTGTAGATTGATTACCTAGACTACCTTCAACAACTAAATCGATATAGCCTTTTGCATAGCGTTTGTTCTGTTGCTGCTGAATAACTAATGATTTAAAACGAAAACGCTGCTGGCTTGAGGTTGGGATAATTTGAAAGTCTTCTAGTACTATGCCATTAACTTCTTTTTCAGGCGCCATAATTTTTTCAAAGAAAGCCAATTGCGTTTTCAATTCCACATTCGCTTGTTCAAGCTCCTTGATAAAAGCTTGTGAGTTTTCATTGGCTAGTTTTTCAACATCTAATTCAATTGCTAACATATTAATATCAGTATGTTGAATCGATAGTTTGGTATATAAGCGCTCAAGTTGATGGCTTTGCTTTTGAATTTTATTTATTTGATAGCTATGATAAAAGTTGCCTAAGCGATAGCCACAATAAAATGTTGTGCTAATAATAAGTATTAGAAGTAAAGCTGACTTAAATAGCCCTAACTTTTCAATGACAACACGAAGTTTTATTTTTGTTAACCAATTCATATGTAAAGTATTATATTATTATTGTTATGATTAAGATCAGGTGATCTTGTAGCGTTAAGTTTTATTCAATTTAAAAAAGCAAAGTAACAAAGGCCGCAGTGTATATGCCCTTAATTTCTAACAGAAGAAAGCAATTAGCATTACCTAAAACATCTTGGCAACTGTGTTTATTAGCCATTATTGGCGGCATAGCCTCAGCGTTATTAGTTGTGTGTTTTTTATTAACTATTGATGCAATTAAAGCTTTTTATAGCAGTTATTTAGTTGACTATAGCAGCTTAACACTAGTAAGTCGTATGCTGATACCAGTTATTGCTGTCGTAATAATTTTTGCATTATGGAAAATAATTGGCGAAAAGCATACAAAAATAGGTGTGCCTTATGTTTTGAGCCAACTCAAAATAAACTATGGTTTTATCCCTTTTAAAAATACTATTTATCAGTTTTTTGGTGCCGCAACCGCGGTTGCTTCCGGTTTCTCAGTAGGCAAAGAAGGCCCTTCTGTTCATTTAGGTGCTGCCTGTGCTAGCTACATTAGTAGTAAATTAAACTTACCCTTTAATACAATGCGTACCCTTAGTGCATGCTGTATCGCTGCTGGTATTTCAGCTTGCTTCAATACACCAATAACAGCCGTAATTTTTGTGATGGAAGTCGTTTTAAAAGAATATAAAATACATATTTTCATTCCTATTATGTTGGCTGCAATTATGGGTTCATTAATCACTAACCATATATTAGGCCCTATTCATGATTTCGATTTTTTTGCTCCATTTACACTGAACATAAGTTATTACCCTTACTTAATTTTACTCGGTATAGCACTCGGGGTTCTTGCCGCTGGCTTTAATCGTCAGCTAATATTTATGATGGAAAAAATGCGTTCAGTACCATTAATGCTTCGATTTTTAATTGCTGCCTTAATAACAGCTTTACTCAGTTACCTTGTACCTAACCCGTTTACGAATAACATGTCTCAAGTCAGTGCTATTTTATCTGAGAACTGGGCATTTACATTACTTGCTTTAGCTTTATTGGCAAAGATATTAATGACAATTTCAGTGCTGGGCTTAGGTATTCCTGGTGGTGTTATTGGCCCTATTTTATGTATTGGTGCATTAATAGGTGTGTTATCTTCTTCTGGTATTACATTAGTCACAGGAGCTGAAAATATCACCAGTGATTTCGCCTTATTAGGCATGTCTGGTTTTATGGCTGCCACCTTAGGAGCTCCGTTAGCTGCATTATTTATAATGTTAGAACTTTCTGATCAACTTGATATTATTCTGCCTGCCATGATTACTATTTCAACCTCATATTTAATATCAAAAGAGTTATTTCGTACTGAACCTATCTTCTACATGCAGTTAAATACACTTTCTTTGTCATATAAAAAATCACCGATTGAAAACTTCCTGCAAAGCACAGGAATTATTAGTGTGATGAATGAAAATGTACAGATATGTAATAGCAAAAATATAGATATTCAAGTTGCGAAGCGCATTGCTTTATTGTCTTACCCATTAGAATCAATAGTAGAGAATACACCAAAAATAGATGATACAGAAAATGCGCTACTAGTGAAGAAAAGTGTAAAAGAAAATACAAACGGCAACACAATAAATAGCTTTTTATGGTATGAAATTATAAAAAATAACACAACGAATAACGAAACAATTAAAGACTCCATCACGTATGATACTCATATTCATGAGCTAGTTCCTTTAAGCAGCCAAGCAACCTTAGCTGAAGCTTATACACTGTTAAATGCTAACGGTAATGATGGCGCCTATATTTATCATGAAAAATTAGAACAGCTTGTTGGTGTTATCACCTTTGAACAAATTACTTATTACTTAAATCAAGGACAATAAATTAAATGACAACAATATTATGGCTAAAAGTCTTACATATATTCTTTATGATAGCCTGGTTTGCCGGTATCTTTTATTTACCTCGATTATTTGTTAATCACGCAGAAACTGATAACCAAGCAGTTGCAGAACATTTAAAGGGCATGGAAAAGCGCTTACTGTACTTTATTACTCCGTTTGCTATTTTAACAATAATATTTGGTATAGCTTTAATAGGTCATTTAGGTAGCGAGTGGTTTAAAGTAAGTAAGTGGTTACATATAAAATTACTATTAGTGATTGTTTTAGCTTTATATCATGTCTATTGCTTTAAACTATTAAAAACATTTAAAGCAGATAAAAATACACGCTCAGGCAGGTTCTATCGAATATTCAATGAAGTTCCTGTGTTAATTTTATTTGCCATTATTGCGTTAGCGTACTTCAAACCATTATTTTTGTAATCGCATTGAGAGTAGCTTTTTTGTTGAAGTATTCACTATGCTAATCTCAAATTGATTTACACATTAAAAGCGAAAATATGCTATATTCCTACAAATTTTTTATTGTTTAGATTGATAAATAAACACCGTTAGTTATCAATCTAATTTCAGTGTTATTTGAGTAATAAAACATGATGACATTTCAAGGTAACCATATTCTTTCTGTTTCGCAGCTTGATAGAGAAAGCATTACCCGTATTTTAGATGTATCTGCCAAAATGGTACCTTATAGCACACGCCAAAAACGTTGTTATGTACTTGAAGGTGCCATTTTAAGCAGCTTATTTTTTGAACCAAGCACACGTACGCGTATCAGTTTTGGTACCGCTTTTAATTTACTGGGTGGTTTTGTTCGTGAAACGGTCGGTGAAGAAAACTCATCATTAAGTAAAGGTGAGTCACTTTTTGATACGGCTCAGGTTATTAGTGGTTACTCAGATATTATTGCGATGCGACACCCTAAAATGCATTCAGTTGCAGAGTTTGCTCAAGGTAGCTCGGTTCCTGTAATTAATGGTGGTGACGGTGCTAATGAACACCCAACACAAGCACTGCTTGATTTATTTACCATTCAATCTGAAATGCAACACTTTGGTAAAAATTTAGATAACCTTAACATCACATTAATGGGAGATCTAAAACACGGCCGTACCGTGCATTCATTATCAAAATTGTTAAGTTTATATAAAAACATGTCAATTACTATGGTATCACCTGACGCATTAAGAATGCCTGATAGCGTATTAAGTATTTTAGACGATGCTGGCCATAAGATTATTCAAACTGACAAGTTAGAAGGTAACTTATCTAGTGATGTTGTTTATCAAACGCGCATACAACAAGAGCGTTTTGCATCGAGCGGCGAAGCAGATTTATACCGAGGTCATTTCAGTTTAAATAAGCAGGTTTACCAAGACTACTGTAAAAAGAACACGGTAATCATGCATCCTTTACCACGTGATTCTCGACCAGAAGCTAACGAGCTTGATAACGACTTAAATGACTTACAACATTTAGCTATTTTCCGCCAAGCACAAAATGGCGTTTTAGTTCGCATGGCGTTATTTGCGCTTGCCCTTGGCGTAGAAAACAAATTAACCGACTATGAAAAACCTATTACTTGGCATACCACCAAGTAATATCGTTCACTCTTTCCGATTTCAAAGGATCAACATGACAAAGCAAACTTCCGCTCAGTTATTTCAACAAGCACAAAAAACAATTCCCGGTGGCGTTAACTCACCTGTTCGAGCATTTAATGGCGTAGGTGGCGAACCTTGCTTTATTGAAAAAGCAGATGGTGCTTATGTGTATGATGTTGAAAGCAATGCTTATATTGATTATGTAGGTTCATGGGGGCCTATGATTTTAGGTCATAATCACCCCAAAATTCGTGATGCTGTTGTCAATGCTGCCCAAAATGGTTTAAGTTTCGGCGCGCCAACATCACTTGAAATTACCATGGCTGAAAAAGTGAGCTCACTCGTTCCTTCAATGGAAAAACTACGCATGGTGAGTTCAGGAACAGAAGCAACAATGAGCGCAATACGCTTAGCTAGAGGTTACACAGGTAGAGATAAAATATTAAAGTTTGAAGGTTGTTACCATGGTCACGCTGATTCACTATTAGTTAAAGCAGGATCTGGCGCTTTAACATTAGGTGTTCCTAGCTCGCCAGGTATTCCAGAATCGTTTGCTGAACACACCTTAACCGTAAGCTTTAATAACCTTGATGAAGTAAAAGATATTTTTGCACAACTGGGTGACCAAATTGCGTGTATTATTGTTGAGCCCGTCGCTGGCAATATGAACTGTATTCCTCCGGTTACTGACTTTTTAGAAGGTTTGCGTAGTATTTGTGATGAATACAAAAGTGTGTTGATTTTTGATGAAGTAATGACGGGATTTCGCGTTGCATTAGGTGGCGCACAAGCTTATTACAACATTAAACCTGACCTAACTACATTAGGTAAAGTCATTGGTGGTGGTATGCCAGTAGGTGCTTTTGGTGGTAAAGCCGAAATAATGGATTACATCGCACCCGTTGGCCCTGTATACCAAGCAGGTACTTTATCTGGTAACCCAATTGCCATGGCAGCAGGTTTAGCATCATTAGAACTTTTAGAGCAAGATGGTATTCATGCTCAATTAACGAATACTGCAAAAACAATAGCTGAAGGTTTTCAATCACTCGCTCAAAAACATGGTCATTCTTTAGCGATTAATTATGTTGGTGGTATGTTTGGTTTCTTCTTTACTGATGAAGAAGAAGTGACTAGCTTTGCTCAATCAACCGCATGTGATGGTGAAAAATTTAAACGTTTCTTCCACTTAATGTTACAAGAAGGTGTATATTTGGCACCATCAGCTTTTGAAGCGGGTTTTGTATCAACGGCTCACGGTGAAAAAGAAATAACAACAACTCTTGCTGCTGCAGATAAATGTTTTCAACAACTATAAACAATACTGAATTTATACTATCGAACTCATATTATTAA
>JALZUE010000172.1 GCA_023301705.1 Alteromonadaceae bacterium
TGAATTAACATAACAAAATCAATTCACTAACGGTTGCCTAGCCCCCTAGCATCAGGTGTGAACATAAATATTAAACTTCAACACCCATATAACTTCAAAATTGGTATTTGCGAAATAGAGTAATGACCGGACACTGGCAATCTTCGTCACGTCAAGCTACATCCAACCATGGAAGTTTGGCCACATATGGCCTGCACCAGTCTACGACATCGTTAAGCAATGCTGTGGCTAAGTCTGCATTTTCTCCATAGTATCCATTGAGTAATCTCAAGCGATCTAAGACGATACTTTGACCTTCTAATTGTGCGCGTGCCAACATATCCTTGGATATAACAAAAGGAGCGGTTAGGCCTGCGCTAGGTTGAACAGCAGTATCTAGCCACTTATGCCATGAAGAAACAGATGGCGTGGCGATCTTAGAACGCCAATTTGCGCCACTCGCACATTGTATCAAATATGCTGGCAGCCCCTCGCGAGTATCTTCTGCAAATCGGCGGACAGCCACAAGGTCTAGGCCCCCATCCTTATTATTAGTGCTAACCCATTTATTAATCTCGGCATGGCCGCTTGAGTTGAGCATGCCGCTAACTAGCTGAATAATAGGTATAATGCCTTGAGTGTCACCCGGTGACCATCCGACACGTTTTACGGTCCAAGTCGTAAATAAGTTCTGTAACAACGCTTCGCATACTCGTTCAAAAATTTCTCCTTGTTGAGTATAATCCTTGATATCAGCGGCCCAATCCGAATGTCGACGAAACATCGAAAGGATAAGTAAGAATGCTCTAATTGGATCATTCTCCCAACGTTCCACGACAGGTGCAAAGCGCCGACGCCCAGTCAATATATAACCGCCCCCGCCTGTAGTCATCGGACCGGTGAAACGAACTCGCTTTTGGATTTCAACACGTGCATCGCTTATAATCGTATCGGCTACAGAGAGTTCAGCCCCTCCATCAGTACTTGCAATTTGTTGTTCCTCTAACACATCAATGAGTTCACCATCAGAAACAACTTCACCACCAAACAGCACACTTATTTCTATCCAGTCAGCTACAGCACTTGGGTCAGTGTTGTTTTGCGTAATTGATCTTTGCATCCCTGTGAGGGGAGGTTTAATCATCATCGCTTGAACCAACGTCTGACAGAACAATTTGTAACTGCTTCACATGTTCAGAAATCCGCGAAGTAATTCTTCGTACATCTTCATCTTCTCGGTAGAGATGCACTGTGGAAAGGGCCGACTCGAGATTGTAAGATGCTTCCTTGAGTAGTTCGAAGACTTCATCTTGCTCACCACCAGAGACTTGATAAGCTTTCTCAAAATCAACTCGGCGAGAATCTGTATTCCGGAGGTATTTTACGGCATCCGGGCTACCCAGTATGAGTGCAAATCTGGACATCTCACGAGACTCTGGGACAACTGGCGCAATTTTATTATTCCCGAACAGCCATAAGGTATAGTCACGAAGATTTTCTTCGTGATCATCAGGAATAGGATGATGATCTTTCGCTGGGGATTTATCTAGTTGAACACCCAGAAATTTTCGAATGTTAGCTTCTCTCAAGCTCATAAAAAGGAGGCTAAATTTTGACTCTACAGCCTCTATGTCAACTTCTTCATATTCGTCCATCTGCTCTAAAATAAGGTACGCAACAAAATTTCTACGAACGGGGTCTGTTTTACTACCTATTTTTCTGAAGACTTCAGAATAATCCATTCCACGATCTCGAATTAGATGTGCAATAAATTGCGCCTTTTCAGCTGGCGCCCATTCTTTAATTCCAGTGACATGTCGAAATCCGAGATATGCGTCCACCGATTCTCTATCAGGCATAACTATATATGGAATAGCTTTTAGAATGTCTTTAAGCTGATTTTTAGCCGCTTTTTCTTCAACCAGCTTCAACCATGAACGCTTGTGAGGACTTCCGTCTGCAGCGTTTTGCAAACTAAGCAAAGCAGCGATACGGCGATTGCCCTCAATGACCGTGAGCGAATGTCCATCACCTAAGTCCTCTTCAAGACAGAGGACAGCTTCTTGAGGCCAAAAACCATTCTCAAGAAATGAAATTGCTAGCTCTTCAGGAGCCCATGTTTGCATTTCAGCTAGAATCGTCTCTTGATCCCAGCCCTCACGCAATGCCACTCGACCTAACCGGGGGTTTTCCGGATCCAGCCGAAATTCTTCAATTTTTTCTGTTTTTATCTTAAATGAAGCCATGTGTGCTGCCTGTAAAAAAAGGGTTAGCGACTTAGAGGCGCGTGTCCATTGTAAATAATTTTACTTATGAATCAACATTCTTCAATTCAACTTATAAAAATATCATTTAAATGTGCATTTTACTTTGTTATCAGCTCAATAAACCGTGAGCCTTAGTTCTAACCGCCAAGCCAACACCAGGCTTATTCAACACGCTAATAACCAGGTCATCAAATAACTCTGGTGAATGACCAACTTCCATGGCTTTTGTTATGAGCTCGAAATAACTTACTATATTAACATTAACGTTGGCATCTAAGACAGTGTGTTGTTGAAACTCTAATTTGCTATCATGTGCTACGAAAGTTACATTGAATGTCCAAGCCGTAAGCGGAGCCACCATTTCAAGCTCATCCCTACGTCCTGCCATAACTTTGAACATAGAGCGCAGATGTTCATCAACATAAGCCTGTGATAGAAATCCACCATGAGGTTCGTATGCATTGATGGTAGCGCTTGTTACGTCCATGACTTCCTCATCACCAAATTTCATACGAGATAGGTTCGAAGCGTTCACAGAGTCTTTCAAGCCTCGAATTTCGACGTCTTTTCCTTGGAACATGCAGGCCACTAAATAATCAACGCAGCGTTGCTCAAAAATTCCCCGCGTCTCCGTATTCACCGTAGCTGTGAAGGTGAGCCAACTTTCGATAAGTGCTGGTTTATAGTCTTTCCCTACCCCTGATTGGAGAGGGATAAGATTTTGGTCTGTATTTGAACGTATCTCTAAGAGTTTATGAATGGCCCAACGAAGTAATGTCGCCATACTTTTTCGGCTTTGATAAGACTGAAACTTTAGAGATTGCAGTGTATCAGATAAGCTAATTGCAAGATTTCTCTGGGCTGGTTTTTTCTGCATAGCCCACTGTGTATCAGCCGCATATGCTGATTTTGCATTGTTTAAGAAGGGATTGCCGCCTGTTCCGAGTCCTACCGCCTCATGTTTCTCAAAAAGATGTTTGGCGACCAAGCCTCTTGGGGAAAACTCATATAAGAGAGATGGGTCGAAGTCTTGAAACTCAATGAGAATTGTCTGCCAGTGTAACATTTGAACATAAGGGTCATGCGCCGCGAGAACTGAGAAGTAGGTGCCAATCTTAGGCATTTTAAGAGTTTCCGCTGTTAGGTTGAGAATCTCCACAATATCAGTTAGTTCTGCATCAGCAAAAAACGTAGGGCTTAGGCGTGTGTCGTTATCAAATATATGATCAACGCTATCGCGGTCAATCGATGATGTTTCGCCAATGAATTTCCCCATGTCTTGGATAAGATAAGTGTTCAATTTTTCGACTTGAACTTTCGAATCCAGAATCGTCGTTATTGAACTCGAGGAATATTGAAAATCTTCAGCCAGCGTTTTAACTAGCGCAAGCTGTGAGCCAAGCTTAACGGCGTCTTGAGCGGGTAAAGCGTATGAAGCAGCTATATTAGCCACAAAGTCCGGAAAGTCGAGCTTGTGGTTTTCGAAATAAGTTGGCGTTGTTGCCGTTAGAGCGCTATGAATAGCCACTCTTAACCTATCTGAGACTTCTAAATTTTGAAGCCAGTCTGTCACATCCGCGTCTAAAGCTATTAGGCAGTCTTCAGCTTTCACTTCTCCAAACGAAGCAACAAAAGATTCCCAGAGAACATCTCTTCCGGTGGTAGCCATTGAAGTCGGGATTGGAAGTTGCAGCCTTTGATATGGCACCTCCGCTCTAATAACAATATCAGGGTCGTTCCAAGCCGACATCTAAAAATATCCTATCTTTTAAGGGTACTATTATATATGATTCTTTTATAGATGCGTATTATATCGACATATACCGGAGCTGGTGGGCTTGATATTGGATTTCACCATGTGAAGGCTGAAGTTCTAAATGCATGTGAGTTAGATAAGCATGCCTGCGATACATATACTGCCAATTTTCCAAATGTTCCATTGTTTCGTGGTAAAGTAATCGATGCCCTTGATTCAGGGTTCTTTTCTGTCGACGCTGATGTTTTGGTTGGCGGCCCTCCCTGTCAAGGTTTCTCAGTTGCGGGAAAAATGGACCCAGCAGACCCGCGCAGCTTAGAAATTTTTACTTTCCTAAAAGTTCTCCAGAAAACCAAACCTCAAGCGTTTGTAATGGAAAATGTCAAAGCATTAGCAACGCTCAGCAAATGGGAGTTCATTAGGGAGCGAATATTAGCTCAAGCATCAAAAGCTGGATACGAGGTTGAGATGCATATTTTAAACTCAGAACACTATGGTGTCCCCCAAAGACGTGAACGTGTGTTTTTTATCGGTTTTAGCACAAGAAACGGAAAAAGCTCAGCACAGGCCGCTTTAGCGGCTTTCAATAGAAAACTGATTCTACAAAGAGCTACTCCCAAACCGATAAAATCCATCGTGCGCAATCTTGGGCCTGCGGGATCACAAGGTAATTCACGCGTTTGTAATGCAAAAGTAAACTTCACGCCACGTCCAATCATGCGACGTTCCCCTTACGCTGGAATGTTGTTCAATGGAGCAGGGCGTCCGGTCAACCCTGATGGTGTCTGTCCTACTCTACCGGCATCAATGGGAGGAAATAAAACTCCTATTGTTGACGAAGGTCAAATTTTTGAAGGCGAAGATAGTTTCGTAGAGTCCTACCATTCAGATCTAATGAGCGGTGAAGCACCACGCTCTGGACAAGCTCCATCATGTTTACGCCGTTTAACAATCGATGAATGTATAGCTGTCCAAACTTTTCCCGCTGATTACGAATTTTGTGGTTCAACTAGCTCGATCTTTAAGCAAATTGGAAACGCTGTTGCGGCTAAGATGGCTAAGGCAGTTGCCGTTAGTATTAAAGATGGTCTAGCTACATTATCTTCTGAACAAAAAACGGCTGCTCGCAATTAAACCTCTGGTTTTTTTTACGTTCTCACTTTTCCTGTTCCAACAATATCTCTAAGTGCCGAGATATCACTTACATCATCCATTCTATGTATAACCCGGTGGCAGTTGGGACAAAGAACGGCAAAATCTGTTATTGGTCAAACGAAACGACTTCATTTTCAGCTAATGCGCCTAACGGTCTTAGATGGTGCGCATCAATTATTCCGCTCCCGATCACTCCATAGACTTTTGCTAAATCAGTATCGCAGCCCCTACATTTAGTCCCCTGAATACCTATGACTTTTTTACTATGTGAAGATTTGCGTTCTATTCGGCGGTGCAGAGCATAGGATTTAGCTTGGATTAAACCTTCATGTCCGGTTTCATTGTTTAGCAACTCTATTGTCTCGTCTACAGCTGCCCAACGTCCTTCGTTTAGGATTTTCCGGTATAATTTAAGTGCCTCTTCGAGATCAGAATATAATTCTTGTTCAGATGGCATATTACTAACCGTGTAAGACCGTGCAAATATGCTGCCTGCAGAATAAAGTCGAGCGCGCCAAACGTCAGAATTCAGTTCAATAGGCAAACTGTTCAATCGTGAAGTTAAATCATTCGCCCTTTCTCGCATGATAATGGCCCGGCGAGTTAATTCTGCTGTTGCTCTTATAGCTCCACTTCATTGTAGAGTTTTGTGCACCCTTGATTGAGTGTAAGATATAAACGTTCACAGCCGTGACTTAAAAGATAAACGATATATACCCCTTCTTGAACAGTTGAGGTTTCAAAAACTAGTATGAGTATTGGCATATGGCATTTAATGATCTTTTAGTAAGCTGGATAAATGATTACCCTAAAATACCAGTTCACAGGGCCCCTGCATTCGCAGGTTCACGTGTTGGTACTTTATTGAGAAAAACTCTACCCAATGAATTGATGAACGGAATAGGATCTACCGGGGTGGGATTACGAATTAAGGGTAGTATTGGCCAATCTACATGGACCCAAACACCCTGGTTGGCTTTAATGAATCCAGGCGATTTTGTTGAAAGTATTTAATCCAAGTTTGGTTTTTCTAAGGAAATTTAATACTTGTTGCGGGACTAGGCTCGAAACTAAAATCTTCTAGTTATGAGTTAACAGCTCAACAGCCTCAGCCTTATGACCCGCTGACAAGTGCGCATACCGCAAAGTCATGGCATAACTTGAATGCCCGAGTAGGCTCTCTTACTGTATTTAAATTTACCCCAGCCATGACAAGCCGAGAAGCAAAATGATGTCTTAAATCGTGCCATCGAAAACCTTCTATTTCGGCAGTTTTTAAAATTTTAGCCCAACCTTTTTTTACATTATCGAATGGCATCCCATCCTTGTTTGAGAACACAAAGGGTGCAGAATTACTGTTTTGCCTCTTCCATTTCTCCAGAGTTTCAAGTGCCTCAGTATTCAATGGAATGTGTCGTATTTTTCCACTCTTGGACGTTTGCCCAGAAACAGTAAGTTGCCTCCTATCAAAACTTACATTCTGCCATGTGAGCTTAAAAACCTCACCGCGCCTCATTCCCGTATTCATCGACAAGATAATCATCGGCTTTAAATGATCCACAAAAGCCAAATCTTCTGAACAAGGGTATAAGTTATAACCCCGGTTTTCACGCCATTTATTAGCGCTTTGCCGTTCTGTGCGTTTCAAGACTTCTCTTTGATCAATAGCCGCTCTTAAGCGAGCTTCCTCATCCGATGAAAGGTAACGAACGATTGTTTTCTGCGGTGTCTTGATTGGCCTCATTTTACGCAATGGATGCTCATCAATAAGGCCCCATTCTTCCACCTTGGAAAGAGATGCGCGAAAGTTGGTGTAAATCCTGTTGACCGTATTAGCCGTTCGCCCTCCAGCTAATAATTTCAAACGCCATTTCTCAACCATGCGGATGTCAAAGTCTTTTAGATGCGTAGTACTAAAGGCTTTGCAATTTACATTGAGTACGCGCTTATACTCATATGCTGAGCGCAAGTTCGCCTCTACCCAAGGGAAGTAATATTCTTCAAGAAACTCACGATAGGAAATACTTGCCCTTTCTTCTTTTCGTTTTTGAGCGGGGTCCTCCCCCAGATGGTATTTTGACAAGACAATCTGCGCTGCCGCTCTCGCCTGTTTTGTTGATAGGCTTTGAAACGTCCCGATTTTGACCCTACCGCCGCGCTTATACTCGCAATAATATGTTTTACGTCCGCTTGGTTGGATACGAACTAAAAACCCCGATGTGTTAGTATCTCTTATTTCGTAGGCTTTAGTTTTTGGTTTTGCTGCTTCAATCGTTGTTTGGCATTGATTGGGATAAGGGGCGAACGAGAGGGATTGGACGGTGATATATCCCTAAAGGAAAAGAAGGAGTTATCTGAGTGTCTTTAACTGGGCGATTTTAAGCCGCTCAATTGTTCCCCTTATATTCATGAAACACGTGCAAAGTTAACCGTTAGGTTATATTCTAGCTCATTCCATCTTGAACTTACCATCAAACTGCCATGAAAATGCCTTTTCCTTAAATTAGAAAAGCTTATGCCTCTGTTTAAAGTCCTGAGTTTTGTTGTTTGTATTTTGGCTTCATCTGTAGGCATCGCTTCTGCGCAGCAATTGGACGGCTCTATTCGCTTGCCGAATGTCACGCCTTTCAAACCTACGCTGAGCGTTGATAAGGACCCTGAGCTATGTTCACAATTCAAGGCAGCTTGGATGGAGGTTTTCGACGGCGAAACTGGATTGGATGAAGGCCAAGTGGATTTAAAAACGGCGCTTTCGAATGTGGAGTTTTTAGACCCGCCGAAAGACAAGAGTTTTGTTGGTTATTATAGTGAAGCGAGTGCGTCTGTTGATTACGACAATGACGGCGACGAGGAAATATTTTACGCCGAGGCCTATCATCACCGAGGGATTTATACGGGAACAAAATATTATCTTTATGAAACTCGAGCCGAATTTGAATCCGAGGATCCCGGACAAATTTCAAATCAAAGAGAGATTCCCGGTCCTCGCTTTCGTTATAATTCCGTCAAAGACAGCAAGGCGAAACTATTAGCAGATTATAGAAAAATAAAGGCTGGCGCTGTTTTCAAAAAAGATGGCAAGCTCATTGCACAATCCGGAAATGCTGCAAAATCGAACCAAGTGTCGCTTGATTGGTTGCAAGTTGATGAGACACCTCAGCCCATCTGCACATTGAAATTGCGCGGCCCCATTACATCCCCGATGCTTTATCATGGTATGGATGAGGAGGCCGCCAAAGCAACGGCCGAGTTTGGTTATAGATATTTGCTAGACAACATATTCTATGGGCGAACTCAGGGAGCCGGATTTGGGTTTAAGGTAGAGGAGCCGTTTGGACCGGAAACGCCTCTTGACGAGATCGCGGAGCAAGCTGTCGAAATCCATTGAAGACTCTCTCATCCGTTGCAGAGACATATGTACAAACCTTTGTATACTCAAATAAGAGAAGAGAATTTAAAGTTTGGACTGAGACCACGCCCAATGACCTGCTCCTCGCGAGTCTCGCGCGCCCAAAAATGATGGAGTACTTCATTGAGAAGGGCGGAGACCTTGATGCGAAGACAAATTTCTTCGGGAAAACACCTTTGATGTACGCCGCGCAAAACAATAATCTGAAGGCCGTTGATATGTTACTCAAAGCGGGCGCTGACCCGAATAGCAAAA
>JALZUE010000173.1 GCA_023301705.1 Alteromonadaceae bacterium
ATAGTGCCTATCAACGCAAATGCATACGCATATTAGTTTATAACCTCGTTGAGGCATACTGCCTACAACATCGGTTAAAACGAATAGCTAAAGACTACCATAACTTATAACACTACGTGTTAACGCTACTCGTCTTAACCATTTGCGTTATGGTGACGATCAATAATTTTTGTGCTGATTGTGTGAAGAGGGTTTGAGTTGTTTTGTAATTTTTGTTTATTAATATTTAATAGAAGTATAAATAGCTCATCAATCACCTATTTATACTATGTTAAACCATCTCAAATTTGTAAATTTGTGTTATTCAATATTTAGGAAAGATTTATGTTCGATAGTTTAAGTGATAAGTTAGATAAAGCCTTTCATGTTCTCAAAGGGCATGGGAGTATAACAGAGGTAAACGTTGCAGAAACTCTTAAAGAAATACGTCGCGCATTGATAGATGCAGATGTTAACTTTAAGACAGCAAAGAATTTTACAAATAAAGTAAAAGAAAAGGCTTTAGGACAAGACGTATTGACCACGTTGCAGCCTGGACAACTTCTTACTAAGATTGTAAAAGATGAGCTAGCAGAACTTATGGGAGGTGATACTGCAGGAATTAACCTTTCTGGGTCGCCAAGTGTTGTTTTAATGTCTGGATTGCAAGGGTCAGGTAAGACTACCTTTTCAGGTAAGCTAGCTAATTTCCTTAAAACTAAAAAAACTAAGAAGCCTCTTTTGGTTGCCTGTGATGTGTACAGACCAGCAGCGATAGATCAGCTTCATGTAGTAGGAGATTCTATAAAGGTAGATGTGTACTCTGATCGTGATACAAGTGATCCTGTAAAAATAGCTCAAGATGGTATTGCTTTCGCGAAAGCGAACGGTCATAACGTTGTTATTGTCGATACTGCGGGACGTCTTGCAGTAGATGAGGCGATGATGACCGAAATAGCAAATATCCATAAAGCTATTAATCCTCAAGAAACCTTGTTTGTAGTAGATGCCATGACTGGGCAAGATGCAGTAAATACTGCTAAATCCTTTAATGATATTCTTAATTTTGACGGGGTTATTCTTACCAAGTTAGATGGAGATACACGTGGAGGTGCTGCTATTTCTATTAAATCTGTAGTAGATAAGCCTATAAAATTTATCGGTACAGGGGAGAAAATGGAAGCAATAGATGTTTTCTATCCTTCTCGTATGGCAGACCGTATTCTTGGAATGGGGGACGTTGTATCGCTTGTTGAGAGAGCTCAAGAGCAGTTTGATGAAGCAGAGGCAAGAAAACTGCAAAAGAAAATAGCAAAGAATCAGTTTGGTTTTGATGATTTTCTCAAGCAAATCCAACAAGTCAAGAAGATGGGTAATATGAAGGATCTAATGGGGATGATTCCTGGTGCTGGTAAAATGATGAAGGATGTCGATATAGATGATGATGCCTTTAAGCATATAGAAGCCATTATACATTCTATGACTCCAGAAGAGCGTACAAACCCAGCTACTATTAATACAAGTCGTAAAAAAAGAATAGGAAAAGGGTCTGGGACTTCCGTGCAGCAAGTAAATCAATTACTCAAACAATTTAATCAGATGAGTAAGATGATGAAGATGATGCAAGGCGGCGGAGGTCGCAAGATGATGCAAGCTATGAGCCGTATGCAACAACAGTAATTTACTCATTTCCAAAAACAATTAAAATGACTATTCTAGACGGTAAAAAAACCTCAAATGATATCAAAAATGAGATTAAAGACGAAGTCTCAAAAATGAAAACGAATGGGGAAAAAGTTCCTCATCTGGCAGCAATTATTGTGGGGAATGATGGTGCTAGTTTAACTTACGTAGGGAGTAAGGTAAAGGCTTGTGAACGAGTAGGGTTTGACTCTACGTTAGTAAAAATGTCCAGTACCACGAGCCAAATAGAATTACTAGATAAAATACATGAGCTCAATGATAATCCTGAGATAGATGGTTTTATAGTGCAGTTGCCTTTGCCGCCACAAATAGACACTCAAAAAGTGCTACTGGCAGTAGATCCTTGTAAAGATGTAGATGGTTTTCATCCAACAAATTTTGGAAAAATGGCACTAGATATGAGCACATTTATTCCAGCAACTCCTTTTGGTATTTTAGAATTGCTCGAAAGGTATCAGGTAGATACAAAAGGTAAGCATACCGTTGTTATAGGAAGAAGCCATATTGTAGGGCGTCCTATGAGTATCCTTATGGGTCGTAAAAGTTTTCCTGGGAACTCTACTGTGACATTAACCCATAGCCATACTAAGAATATCACTCAAATAACCTCTCAAGCTGATATTATTATTACTGCTTTGGGAGTGCCAGGATTTCTAAAGGCAGAGATGGTAAAAGACGATGCTGTTATTATTGATGTAGGCATCACAAGAGTACCAGACGAAACACGAGAAAGAGGGTATTATATTACGGGCGATGTAGATTTTGAAAATGTAAGTAAAAAAGCCTCTTTTATTACTCCAGTTCCAGGAGGAGTGGGGCCTATGACAATTGCCATGCTTCTTAAAAATACGCTTATCGCTTGTGAGAGGCATAGAGTTTAAAAGAGTGTCTTACTTACTGTTTAGCTAGGTAAGATATAACCTTCATTTTCTAAATATATAGAGCCCTTTTATATCAGCAAATTATATATAAATACCTAAAAATCATACATATAATAGTGTTGTTGGATACTTATTTGAGCTAATGCTTAACACAAATAAAAGCAGCAATTTTATATAAAGAGATTAGTTTTTTAAACCTACCAATAGGTTGTGACGTGCTATTCAATAAACTTAAGAATTTGTGTATTCACTTTATCTTGGTAAAGGGAATGTCCTAATCCGGAAGTCTCTATATAGGTGCTGTTTTTCCAGTTTTTATGAATACCTCTCGAAGACTCTACAGGTGCGATTTGATCGTATTTATCATGAATAATGAGCCAGGGATAGTTATTGCTTTCGCGAAAGCGTAACTGATAATATAAAATGTAGTACTACGTAGCCTAACATTTTTGTTAAGCGTTGTAAATATTGATTTTTTTTGTAAAATAGTCCTTTTCCTTTTTAAGTTCATATTTGCGTTTTTACCCATGTTTAATTTGTATAAGTAGTTTTCTTTCGTTTACTTGTGTTATCAAACATTTAAAACTCATAATATGAAAAATATTTTTTTACCAATGATTATGTTTTTAGTCTTGATGACTAGTTGCTCTTCAGATGACGATAGCGTATCAGTAACTTCTGAAACAGAAACAGATGACACTACCGATGGTGAGAATGACGACACAGGTATGGCCATTATTCGTTTTGCTGAGGTAAATGTAATTACAGATCAGGTTGTATTAACAAATCTAGGAGATGCGGCTATTGAAGTAGGAGAGTACTTTATGTGCCTTGGACCTGGAACTTATGCTCAAGTTTCTGGGCTTACAGATGAAAATACAAGCCTAGCGCCTAACACTAGTATTACTTTATCTTATGATATGGATCCTATGGCAGACGGTCTTAGTATATTCACAACAAATACATTTGAATCTACAGACCCAACGGTATTATTAGATTATGTGCAATGGGGTGCAGCTGATCAGCCTAGGGTAGATCAGGCAGTTACTGCTGGTCGTTGGGATGATGCTTCAAGTTATGTGATGGATGGGTCTCCATATATGTTTTCAGGTACAGCTACAGACTTTGGATCTACTTTCTGGGATGGAACTCCTGTCTCATCTGGAGAGTTAAGAATCCTAACTGTAGATACTACTACTGATGAAGTTACGTTTACTAACCTAGGAGGAACTACATTAGATATCGCAGATTACTGGTTATGTTTAGGACCTGGTACTTATCTCCAGATAAGTGCTGTTGCAACTGCAGGTACTACTATAGATCCTAATGGAACACTGACTGTTTCTTATGATATGGATCCAGAAGTAGATGGGTTATCTATTTTTTCTGAAAACTCATTTAGCTCTACAGATCCTACTGTTTTACTAGACTTTGTTCAATGGGGAGCTGGAAATCAACCTAGAGCAGATCAAGCGGTTGCTGCAGGAAGATGGGGTGATATTTCTAATTTTGTAATGGGAGCTTCTCCATATAATTTTAATGGAGAAAGTGAAGATGTAGGAGTTGCCTTTTGGGAGTAATAATATATCAATAAAATATATAAATGGTCGTCAAGCAATTGGCGACCATTTTTTATTTAGCAAATCATTGAGATTTGTGTTTAAAGGTTTTGATCTAACGTTTTGTTATTCAATAAATTTAAGGATTTGTGTATTTACTTTATCTAGGTAAAGGGAATGTCCTAATCCGGAAGTCTCTATATAGGTGCTGTTTTTCCAGTTTTTATGAATACCTCTCGACGACTCTACAGATGTGATTTGATCGTATTTATCATGAATAATGAGCCCAGGGATAGTTATTGCTTTCGCGAAAGCAAAACCAGAAAATTGATCAATACTAAACCCAAATCGTTCTTTAACTAAACTATTAAGCCCAGTCATTACGGCATTTTTCATTCCCAAGAGACGTTGGTAATCCTTCATAATCACACTAAGCTGTGAGGGAGCTCCTAGTATAACTATTTTTTTGATATGCTCTGGATGATGTTTGTAATAATGATATATAGTAGTGAGCCCTCCTATAGAGTGCCCTATATGTACACTAGGAGTGTATAATTGAGAAACAGCTTGTACGCAATTTGTGTATAAAGGGACATTAAGAATTTTTCCAGTAGAGTTTCCGTGAGCAGGAGCGTCAAAGGCTACTATATTGTAGTTGTTCTCTTGTAATACTTCTATAAGCTTAAGCCACCTATGGGTGTTGCTTTCCCAGCCGTGAATTAACAGCGCAGTAGGTCCTGTGCCAGCCCAGCGGTAGGTTTGTATTTTGACATTTTTTTCTATTTCTATTTGCTGGTCTTTAGCACTATTTAACGCTTCTTGTTGCTGGTTTTTTATTTGTCCTCCACGAGGGGTGCAAAATACCAAGAACGCTTTTTGTGCAGCAATTTTTTTAGACAATAAGGATATGGTATTGATCTTTATGCCTACAGCCTTAGGGAGTAGCTTTAGAAGGAATTTTTTTAAGCTTTTTTTTATATGTCCCATGTGATTTTTAGCAATGTGTTTACCATTCTACCATAAAATACTTCAAAGGGGTGTTGTCTGGGATTTGTGTCTTTTCTATTTTGTCACGTGTATTAAACATAAGCTCTCCTGCAAGGTATTTTTTGTCTATTGTGAAGTAAGCATCACTTTCGTTTACAAAAATGACAACAAGATCTATTAAATTTTCAATACGCTTGATAGTATATTTAGTACTAAGGTCTTTAAATGTGCTTGAAAGTCCAATGCCTTTATCTGTTTTGTAACGCTCATCAAAAATCTTTACACTTTTAATAGTACTCCCACTCCCTCCTTTTACAGGTAGGATAAGCATTAGTTTTTTTCCGCCTTTTTCATATATAGTTATACCTGTTACAGCTCTATCGATTTGATTAGCCACTTTGTAATTTACAAGGCTATCATTTATAAACAATGCTTCTAGTTCACTTACGGTAGTTGTTTTTGATATAGGTCCTATTTGAGAATTCTTTATTAAAAAAGAATTATCTATGTTACACGATACAATTAGTAACATTACAAGAATTGAGAAGCTTATGTTTTTCATTATTTTTTTATTTTAACATTTTTCCTAAAATACCTAATACTCCACGTATTACTGTTGCGCTCGTAAGGACTTTTAAGAGAGCTTTAGATGTTGCACTTTGTGTATTTTTAGTATTTCCTTTTTTAGACCTAGCGCTTGTGGATGCTTTTTTTCTTTCTGATTGAGTTTTTTCTTTAGCCTCTTCTTTATTTGCTTTTTCAATCTTTTTGTTAAGAAGTTCGTAGGCACTGTCGCGATCTACGGTCTCGCTATATTTTTTTACTAATTCAGACTTTTTGTTAATAGTGTCTAATTCTTTTTGTGTAAGAACATCCATTCTGGACATTGGAGCTCTAAGCATAGTTGCCGCAAGAGGAGTAGGTCGTCCTTTTTCATCTAGGGCAGATACAAGAGCTTCTCCTATTCCTAAGGAGGTTAATACTGTTTTTGTATCATAATAAGGGGAGTCTGGATAGTTTTCTGCAGTAAGCTTTATGGCTTTCCTGTCTTTTGCAGTAAAGGCTCTTAAAGCGTGTTGTATTTTTAGACCTAACTGACTTAATACTCCTTCTGGTAAATCTGTTGGATTTTGGGTTACAAAGTACAGTCCTACTCCTTTAGAACGGATTAGTTTTACAATACTTTCTATCTGATTGTGAAGTGCCTTTGATGCTTCTTTAAAAATTAAATGCGCTTCATCTATAAAGATAACCAGTTCTGGACGATCACTATCGCCTTGTTCTGGAAAAGTACTGTATATTTCTGCTAGGAGGCTTAACATAAAAGTAGAGAATAGTCCTGGCTTGTCTTGAATGTCTGTAAGTCTAACTATATTTATAACACCGCGACCTTGTTCTGTAACACGCGTAAGGTCGTCAGTTTCAAAAGATTTTTCTCCAAAGAAAATGTCGGCTCCTTGTTGTTCTAGCTCTACAATTTTCCTAAGTATAGATCCTGCAGACGATGTGCCTATTCTTCCGTAGTTCTCTTCTACTTCGTCTTTGCCTTCTCTTGTGGCGTATTGCAATATTTTTTTAAAATCTTTTAAATCGAGTAAGGGTAATTTTTTATCATCACTATACTTAAATAGGATAGATACGATTCCTGATTGTGCAGGGGTAGCGTCTATAATTCTTGAAAAGAGTACAGGTCCAAATTCGCTAACAGTTGCGCGCAAACGAACTCCATCTTGCTCAGATAATGTAAGTATTTCTACTGGAAAGCCTTTGGCTTCAAAAGTAAGTCCTATTTTTTTGTGGCGTTCATCAATCTTAGGATGTCCAGGGCTCGTCTTGGCAATTCCCGAAAGATCACCTTTCATATCCATAAGCAATACAGGAATACCTTTGTCCGATAGATTTTCAGCTATTATCTGTAATGTTTTTGTTTTTCCCGTTCCAGTAGCTCCGGCTATAAGACCGTGTCTATTAAGAGTTTTTAAGGGTATTTTTACATGAGCGTCTGTTATGGTTTCACCCTCAAGCATTGCAGCCCCCATTGTAATATAATCGCCTTTAAATGTATTTCCAGCATTAATGAAATCAAAAAATTCCTGCTTTTTGTCCATAGTTTTAATTGTAAAAGGAGTATTTTGGTTTTGTGCTTTCGCGAAAGCCTATTAAAATGGTAGGCCTGTATAAAAATACACAATCCCTTAAAAACCTGATGGCTATCTATTACATTTATCTAGATAAATG
>JALZUE010000174.1 GCA_023301705.1 Alteromonadaceae bacterium
TTCCGTTAAAAATTTGGAACCGCATTTAATAAGCCTAATGCTGTCATTTTCTTCTCTTTGAATGAGGGCAAACCCAAGCCCATGTAATCTAGAAGCGTCAGTGATTAGAACTGATTTCAGAGAAGGATCAAAATGTTTAACAAGCAGTGGAGAGGTAAGAAGCTTTTTGACATTAGCAAATTCAGTGCTGTGTTTATCTAACCAAGTAAACGTTACTTTAGGTGAAATGAGCTTTCTTATCTCTGTGGTGGCGTGCGATAGGTCTGGCAGGGAATTGGCTAACTGGTTGGCCATGCCAAGAAAAGAACGTAGTTCAATACTGTTCGTGGGAATTGGAAAATTGCTAATAGCAGAGGTCAAAGAAGGGTCTGGAAAAATTCCGTTATTGGAGACCGTGTGACCGGCGAACGTCAAAACGTTTGAGATCTCGAAATGAGATTTGGAGATGGAGATATGATTTTCTCGACATCTAAGTAAAATTTCAGAAATGCGACTAGAAAGAGAATTTAAATCTGGGGCCCAGATTAAAACTGTGTCGACAATTTTCATTGCAAAGTTGACTGCCGTACAAAGGGAGACGAACGCAAGTTTTTGGACCAGGATTTTGAATTTTTTTGTCAGGCTAGATGAGGTATTAATGCATACACCCTCAAAATTTCAGAGCTTTTTGTCGCCTAGAAAAAAAGTTATGGATTGCGTAGTATTGCATTCTCAACTAGACCTCTAATTACCAAGGAAGACAGACGCAAATTGAAAAAACAGCAAAAATCGCGTTTTTTCCGATGCACATTTGGATGTAAAGGATTCATTTTAGAGCAAATACGTATAAAATAAACCCTTCTTAGAATACAAAAATAAGTAGAGTTTGTATATATACTTTTTTCATAACGGCGATATATTTTCGTCAAATACGAGTTGCGTTTTCATTCATTGTAAACAAAAAAAGTTACACCCCGAATTACCAAGGAAGAGAAACGCAAGTCTGAATAGAGACGAAATGATGCCATTTAGAGATAAGTTGCATAGAAAAGACTCTATTTATTTTTTAAATCGGGTCAGATGTTATTTTATAACTTTTTTCTCTAAAGTCAACCGCTCTACCCGATATCGTAGAATAATATAAAAGCTTTAATATCTCAGCTTAATTTTTACCACGATTTAGACCTGCGTTCGTCTCCCTTTGTACGGCAGAATACAGTAATTCAGGTACCCGCCGATTGCCCTGCCAATAGCAGTTAAACCAAACTAAGAAAAGGAGGTCAAAACACTCCATAACTATATTGACTTTACTACAACATGAGATTCATAACAAACAGTTCTTACGCTCAGCGACTGTCAATTCAATCAGCTTGTCATATTGCTCAGGAGTCCTGGGCATAACTAGCTCCATGCCGATTTGCTCGCAGGCTTCCTTGGCATCATCTTTATTTACCTCATCAAGGTCATCACCGAAAAAGAAACCCAAAGGGTAATTTAACGCCTTCGCAAGAGATACTATCGTCTCATTCTCAGGTATATTAGTTTTATTTTCGAGTCGTGACAAAGTGACTGGACTTATGCCAGCGGCCTTAGCCAATGACTGACTCGTCATTTTACGGCGGCTTCGAGCTAATCGAAGCCGTTGACTATTAAATACCAATTCTGACATATTTATTTTTTTCGAATTACAGGCTTAATCTCAAAGATGTCATCCTTTTGATTTTCCTCATTATCACGACGGTAGTTACCTTTAGATTTAAATTCCCCGTATTTAAATACCATTACCCGTTCGTGAAATCCCTTAAATTTGCCTTTTTTTGATACGGCCTTCGGGTGAGAAAGTTCACAGCAAAGAATGCCGTCATCATCCACAGAAATAATTAGATACCAGCACTCAGACTTTTCAAGCGCTTTAGCTCTTTCTATGCGCTTATTTTCCTCATCTTCTAGTTCAGAAAATAGGTGATGGCACAGAGCGCTCAATAAAGTCTTTTTTGCCATTACCTATCTTAGACTTAGGCTGCAGGTCTTGAAACCCGCAAGCTTGATCTGACATTTGAAACATGATTTTTCGCCCATTATCAGGGTCAAAGACGCCCTCAATGTTGTTCTTCGAAAAAATTTCATATTTTGCAGTCTCAGAATTAAGTGAGAGAAATACTTGCCTTAGGCCCTCAACGCCAAAAATATATTTAAGAAGGCCCTCAGCTGTTTTTGGTTGAAGCCCAGATTTTAAACTGCTTCCATAGAGTGCTGACTCGCAAACCTTCCCTATGTCACTCGGCTTCAACCCAAATTCATGTAGCCTCGCCTTGACATCTAATTCTTTACTGACGATATGTGCATCTGACTTGATAGGTTGCATTATAGCAGCTCCGTGTTAATAAACTTCCCCTCATATGTGGGTTAAAAACTTAACAAGGTCAACTCTTATTTGTTTTCATCCACCGTTTTTTTGCAGCTTTCCGAGCAATCTCACTTCTTTTTTCACCGGAAAGTTTTGAAGCCCGTGCTTTTCCACCTTTTCGGCCCATAGCAACGGCGGCAGGGTCTTTGTCTGATTCGACAGGCGCTTCTTCTTCAATCTCACCAGTAAGGCGCATCATATCGAATACAGCTCCGCCTGTTACGTCGCGGGGGCGTTTAGGTGGCTTAGCCATCAAAAATCATCTTTCCAGCCAAGAGCTTACTCGCGGCAACTTGATTGAGAGATAGCGGCTCTGCTTGTCCAGAAAAATAGACCAAAACCCAACA
>JALZUE010000175.1 GCA_023301705.1 Alteromonadaceae bacterium
GCTGCGTCGTTTCGTTCATTTTGCAAACATAGCCCCACTCTGAAAGACGAGGATTGAGTTTTTAAAAAGAGCGGCAGGCGCGGGGTTTAGAGGCGTTATACCTAAGGATTGAGACCTAAAAACGAGACTTTCAGTCAAGTATTTAAGCCCAAAAACATGGGCACGTAAGGCATAGCTACAAAAGACATAGCTACAAAAAGTATGGGCACATAAGGTACAATAAAGGCAAACTGCGGTTTACGGGGGTATTACAAACTTAAGGTCATACACTGTCACACCGACCACTGTCACACCGACGCGATTTCAAAGAAATCGCCCGGTGCCCATACCTAGCCCATACCTAGAAAGTCAAATCAAATGCCAAACCATCATTACAGAGCAACGTCCTCATAGGGCAACGTCCTCATAGGGCAACGTCCTCGCAGACCATCATCCTAAGGTCTGTGCAGAAACAACGGGAGATGGATTGCAAGAACACGTCTTGCAATGACGGTGGTTGGTTAGTCTGCCTCAGGGGCAAAGCGGACATTCAGAAAAATGTCTTTTTTGGGTCTATTACTTTTTGGTCAGGAATTATCTATGGAGTGTATCTATACTCTATTTTCGTAGTTGCACGGATTATCTTAATGCTTATAAAACATTTTATAGGCTATATTAACATAAAATTTGATAAATTTCATCAAATACCGTGATTTAAATGCAAATTAAGCGCAAAATATATGATTTTAAGTTTCAAAGTATCAAACCACCTTTCAATTAACGATGAACAAGAGTTATCTTTTATTGCATCTAATCTGAAAGATGATTTTAGGCCTATACAAGAGGTTGGAAACCCGACAAAATTCAACGTTTTACCTGCAGTGCTCCTATATGGTTCCAATGCGTCAGGTAAAACGAATATTGTAAAATCGTTATCCAGAATGATGGGCGAAATTAAAAACTCTCATGTAAGAAGGGATCCTGATTCTGATATCTCGCGGCGGGCTTTCAAACTTGACATTGAGTGTGAAAAGAAACCTACAACGTTCGAGATAGAGTTCTTATTTGAGGGAATTCGACATTCTTATGGTTTTACATTCAATAATAAAGAGCATTTGTCCGAGTGGCTCTATTGGTTCCCTCAAGGAAAACCATCAAAGCTTTTCGAACGAGATAGATCAGAAGTTTCTTATGGAAGAAGTTTGAAAGGCAGGAACAAAACTATAGCTGACTTAACAAGAGTAAACAGCTTATATTTATCTACCGCAGCTCAAAATGGGCATAAACAATTAGGTCCTATCGCAGCATACTTATCTAATATAAAATTAAAAACTCAAATAACTGTAGATGCGTCAAGCTTTATTGATTCTGAAGAAATTTCATTAGACAAAAGAACAATAAATTTTTTAGAAAAAATTAATACAGGCGTTTGCGCCTTTCAAAAAAAGGCAAGTAAAGTAAATGAAAAAACTAAAATACTTTCCTTGGGCTTCATGAAACTTATGAGTGAAAACTTCGATGATTTCCCAACTGATATCGAGGATATTCCCGATAGTCAAAATACTATCAAGTTAGGGCACAAAAGTAAGAATGGCGAAATAATTTACTTTGATCTTGACGTTGAGAGTGCCGGCACCAGACGATTGCTTCATATATTGGGACCAGTTTTTGAGGCTTTGGACGGTGGTAATGCAATCATAATTGATGAGATAGATGCAAGTTTACATACTAATGCCTGTGAACTTATCTTTGCTATGTTCAACGATAAGAAGATCAATAAAAACGGTGCGCAACTGATTGCAACTACTCATGACACTAACCTTTTGAAATCTGATTTTATTAGAAGGGATCAAATTTGGTTTACGCAAAAAAGTAAAGTTGGCACTACTAAACTCTACCCTCTGACTGATATTTACACAAAAAAACAAGATAACATCGAAAAAGGCTACCTTCAAGGAAGGTATGGAGCGCTCCCGTTTGAAGGTTTAGTCTTAGATGAAATAAGGGAAGCATTTGACTCGAAAGTTTAGAAAATTAAAGCGTAACGCCCCTAAAATCCCCCCTAAACCACGATTAACTTTCGTATGTGAAGGTAAAAATTCGGAGCCAAATTACCTGCGCGCGTTGAAAGAAAAAATTGACATAGAGTGGGCGCTATTCTCATTTGTGGTCGTTCCAGCCGCGGGTGTACCAAGTTCAATTGTCAAAAGGGTTCTCGAAGAAAAACGGCAAAATGAAGTTAAAGACTCATTTGCTGAGAAGGATCAATACTGGGCGCTTTATGATAGAGATGAACATCCTTGTTATTATAAAGCAGGTATAATATGTAGAGACAACAATATTCATATTGCAGCATCTAATCCCTGTATCGAATTATGGTTTATATTACATGAGACTGACTATGATAAGGTTGTTGATAGGAAAAAATTGCAAAAAGCGTGTGAGAAAATTTGTAATTTTAGTTCAAAATCAAAAGATACTGATTTCAATAAATTAGTAGAGTCTTATGAATTAGCGACAAAACGAGCGGAAGATAAATACGCCGCTCGCGAGTCAGAAAAAGACAAACAGTTAAATCCACCATACACAACATTTTTTCGGTTGATAAGAGAATTAGAAAAATTGAAAACTAAAAAGTAGTCTTGTCATGCCTCTGGGCATAAACTCGCCACCCTACCCGTCTCTTAAACCCTCACAGAATAAGCTGCTTACATAAATTTGGTTTCATTCCCTAAATTACCACAAAAACTCTTCCTCCAACTTACACATTGCTCTTGAAGTTTCTTATCTTATTCGC
>JALZUE010000176.1 GCA_023301705.1 Alteromonadaceae bacterium
TCAGGGGTGTGTTTTATTCTTTTCATGTTTTTATAAGGGGCCTCAGCTTCCGCTGAGGTCTCTCATATCACATGGATCAACTTTTGGGGAGCACTCCACACTCACCTTTAAGAGACGCTGAAATTTCATCCGCTTCTCCCCCAAATTAAAGGAATCCACTATTTTCAAGAACTAGACCAGTAAAGGGCAGAGATCGGCTTTGGGTTGGCGTTGTTTTTTCGCGCAATATAGCTTACTCACATGGAAGATTTTTAGACGTGTTCTTTTCATCGTCTGATATGGTATTTTCCTTTACCATATCTATAAACACTTGATTTCTTGCTCTTGCATCTGCAATAACGGCCTCAGGATCTAAGACAAAAACCATACATGGTACTTCGCCAACAATTCCAAATAAGGATTTACCACTACTACTGTAAATTGTTTTAAACTGTCTATTCTTCAAGATTATTTCCGCCTCCTCATCTAGCCCTGAAACTAGATACATGTATATCTCCTCTACTCCTTGCTCTCTAAATTTTTGCGCATACAAGCCTAGTTGATCAATTCCTTTAGTTGCATCAAATGTTCCTGCATGCGTTTTTTTCAATTCAAACAAAACAAGTTTCTTCCTACCCGAATCACGATAAAATGCGGCTATATCAGGTCGCCTCTTCCCACTTACTCCAGATGAATTGTCATTCCGCTGTATGTCTAGTATTTGGTTAAGTTCTTTATCCGACGCTATTTTACTGAAACCCATAAACTTATCGTCCAATAGCCAGAGATTATTGTTTTCTAGGCTTATAGTATTTTCTTGAGTTACGTGAGATTTCATATCCACAATAAGATTGTGCAACTGCTCTTCTTTAGAGTTAACATCATTTGCTAATTCTTCTAGCTTAGAAATGACATGATCTCGCATCTGGATATACTCAATTAGCTCTTTTCCTGCAATCCTACTTGCTTCACTTAAAAGCTCTTCTGGAGACATCTGAGATTTATTTTTTCTGAATTTTGCTTTATCTTCAGCAAATTTTCTCTCAGCAACTTGTAAAACATTATCCTTATTTAAAGACCCTATAGCCTCAGCTGAATCCTTGATGTAGGATGCTAAGTGCAAATGCTCGTCTTCAATTTTTTCAAAAGACTTTTGATTTTCACCTTCCAGAAATTGAAGACTTTCATCGCTTTTGATTATTTCATTTACCTTCTGTTTTAGTTCAAAATTTATTTGCCTCCAGCTCAATTCATATGAGCTAGCATTCGTTTTAGGAATATCAAATCCATCCCTTTCTGAAGATATTATTCTATCGTCATCGAAATATGATGAACTAAGAAAGAAAAGAATTTGAAAGCCTTTAATTTTTGAAAACTGGATTCTCGCTGACTCTCCCAATTTTTCCTTATTAGAAAATTTATGAACCACTCTACCACTGGAGACGTAGTAACCATCTAGAAGCGGCCTTTCTGAGTGATCAACCTGTTTTATGAAATATCTAAGTGTAAAAGGAGTCTGTGGGTTATCATTCAGCGAGGAGTTCGTAACCATTATTTCATCTTGGGTCATAACGGGGATGTCGCTGAGCTGGATCATTGCTACCTCTTCAGTCCCCAATAAAAACGTAATTTTGAATTCGGAATTTCTATTTTTCAGAGAAAGTAACGGAAGAATATGGAGTGCAATTTCTTGCTTAAGTTTAATTGGAGAGAAGCCTCTTTCAGATTTCTTATACCCATGGAATCTTATATCGGTAAATGATTCACCATCCTTCTGCCCCTTTAATCCATCCCATTGTTTAAACTCAAGAGAGAACGTCTGCTCTGAATATTGGCCATCTTTCGACAAACTTTTAACTGTTACATCATCAAAAGCCTTTAGATATGAAAGCCTACCCCTACCTAGGCATCCTAAATCACTTTTATATTCACTGCCAATCTCTTCAAACGAAGCAATATTTTGAGCATTGAAGCCGTCTCCATTATCCGAAACTGAAATACTGTTAAATTCGTACTTAGCATCACCATCTAAGCTCATTGTGTCTTGGTCTTCAGACTGATCTAATGAGAATTTAACACGAATATCAGAGGCCTTTGCTTGTATGGAATTTACGATAGCTTCCTTGAGAACCAATTTAAAATCAGTTCCCTTACTCAACCTCGCCACTTCTCTCTTAAGGTTGGATTTCATGAGGCTATTCTTAGCATAGTTAAGCGTTCTTCATAGTAAGATATTCATCAATTTTTCAACTCGCCATCGAGTGACTTGACTAGGGCCAATAATCACTTCATTTCTGAGATGAGGCGATAAAAATAAGGACTATGAAACTGTCGACTCTCTCTATCACTCTATGGGGTTTTACGTATACACTTTGAGCGTCCCAAAGAAAATAGGACAACGAAGTGCTAAACGTTTGAGTTGGAATACTCCACTCCCCTTTAGCCGATAAGAAAGAGCAGCAGCTTTCTCCTGTTGAATATTCAAATACTCTACACAGCCCGACAAGCTCAAGCAGATGAAATCCACCTACCTAGAAAAGATGTTTGTTTATCTATTTGAATTATGTAATGTTCAATTAAACATTACATAATGACCAGTGAAGACTACAGCGAGCAACTACTTTTCCCTGAATCGATAGGAGAAAAAACCGTCTCCTCTGAGGTGGATGATAAGACTAGACGGTATAGTAAATACGTTGTCTATGTAGATGAGAGTGGAGACCATTCCCTAGAGACCGTTAACCCTCATTACCCTATCTTTGTACTCGCCTTTTGTGTCTTCCATAAGACGCACTACAGCGAAGCGGTAGTGCCAGCTCTAGAGAAGTTTAAGTTTCATCACTTCGGTCATGATCAAGTGGTCTTACATGAGCATGAGATCAGAAAGGAAAAGGGAGCTTTTAAGATTTTCCCA
>JALZUE010000177.1 GCA_023301705.1 Alteromonadaceae bacterium
GGAGTTCCCATGTGAGAGTAGGTCATCGCTAGACTTCTCATTAGGTCGTTCGATGTCATCTATGACACCACGACATATGTACATTCGTGTACATCAAAAGCCCATCACGTTGTGATGGGCTTTTTGCTATCTGGAATTTAGATAAAAACACTTCTACCTTTACATCAAACACTTTCCTAGCAATTTAGATATACACCATTCAACAAATAATTAAAGGCTTACTTACACTTCATTGTTACCAGCACTTAGAGATAATTAATTGAAGACGCTATAAATGATCGATAAAACTTTTATCAGGTATAAAAAATATACATTTGCATATTTGCAAAACTATGCAATAATGGTTGAATGAAAAATAATGATATTCAAAAAACAGTAGACTTGTTAAAAGCACTTGGTGAGTTTAATCGATTATCTTTAGTTTATAAGTTATGCGACTGCAAAGCGCCACAGAATGCTATGTGTTTATGTGATTGCTGTAATGTAGATGCTTCCGTTGTTTCTCGCCACTTAAAAACATTGGCACAAGTCGGTGTTATAAAGTTAGATAAGAAAGGTCGTGAAAGATCGTATAGCTTAGATAGAGCGAATGTAGCAAAAGAGTTAAGAGCGCTTGCTGCTAAAATTGAAAACCTTGATGAATAAATTTTAATTAGGAGAAATACTATGAGTAATGAGTAATGAAAAATGTAAATGTGATTGTAAAAACGCTGAATGTTGTCAAAATAAAACATGTAAATGTTGTAGTGAAAGTTGTTGTTGCTAAAAGTTACTTTAGAAATATTCAATATTGTAATTATGATTAGGGTCTGAATAAACCATTTATTGACCCTTCATATTTTGATTATTCATTTTTGTCTAAAAGTTAATCCCGTCGTCAATAAATCATATTTAATAATTGTTCATCATAATCTAGTTAATGTGCCCTATATTAATTAACCTAACAAATACTATATTGACTGCTTTTTTTTGATTACACTAAGCAGTATTAAACTTTATACTTCTGACACCTCCATTTATGTATACGAATAACACTTCATTACAATCACTTAATACCTTTGCGGTACCTTGTGTAGCTAACAATTTCATTACAATTAGCCATATAGAACAATTGTATAAATTAGTTGATGAGTTTGAAGCACAGTTAAAAGACAAAGCATTTTATTTACTAGGTGAAGGCAGTAATACTTTATTCATTGATGATCATGTTAATTTAGTCATTAAGTGTAACCTTATGGGAATTGATATCACCGAGAGTGATGACTTCTTTTATGTAAAGGCCGCGGCAGCAGAAAATTGGCATGAATTAGTTTCGTCATGTTTGGCGAAAGATATATTTGGTTTAGAAAACTTAGCATTAATTCCTGGTAGTGTAGGTGCTGCTCCGGTTCAGAATATTGGAGCTTATGGAATAGAAGTTGCCGATTTTTGTCACAGTATTGAATGGTTTGATTTTACAAATAGGGGGCTTAGAGATATCCCAGCAAACGAGTGTAACTTTGCTTATAGAGAAAGTGTATTTAAACAAGCATTAAAAGATAAAGGAATTATCACAGCAGTTACATTTAAAATACCTAAGGTTTGGCAACCAAGGCTAGCTTACCAAGGTTTAACTGATTTACCCATTTCATCGACTCCTTTAGAAGTTTTTAATAAGGTCATAGAGCTTAGGCAAAGTAAATTACCTGACCCGTTGAAAATACCTAATGCTGGCAGCTTTTTCAAAAACCCAATTGTTACACAAGTTGAATTTCAACAATTAAAGGCAGAATATCATCAAATACCATTTTATCTACAGAATGATAATACGGTTAAACTAGCTGCGGGTTGGTTGATCGAAGAATCGGGTTTTAAAGGTAAACAACATATAACTGCAAGCGTACATAAAAAACAAGCGTTAGTGATTGTAAATGAGTTTTGCGGCAGTGGTAAGAATATTGTTAATTTAGCTAAAGCAATTACCGATGGTGTTTATAACAAGTTCGCTATTCGATTAGAACCAGAAGTTCGCTTTATTGGTATTAATGGTGAAGTTAGCTCAACACATTTTATTCAAACACTTTACTGATTAGATAAATATATGAGTACTATTAGAGAAAATATCATAGAGCGTTTAGCTTCAGCAGAGTTTGTTTCAGGCGAGCAGCTTGGTGAAGAGTTTGGTGTTTCCCGCGCTGCTATTGCCAAACATATTGAGGCAATTTCTGATATGGGGCTAGATATCTACCGAGTGACAGGAAAAGGTTATTGTTTAGCTAAAAATATTCAATTGTTAGATAAAAGTACCATCATACGTTACTTACAACAACGAGAACCATCACTTGATAATTCATGCACGAATAAGGTTGAAACTTTTGGTGTGCTGAGCTCAACGAACGATTATTTAATGACAGAGGTTTCAAAAGGTATTGTAGAAGGGCAAGTGTGCTTAGCTGAATACCAAACTGCTGGTAGAGGGCGCCGTGGAAGACAGTGGATATCACCATATGGTAGTAATATCTATTTATCTCAATACTGTTTTTTAGAGCAAGGCATGTCACAAGCAATGGGGCTTAGTGTGGTTGCAGCTCTTGCGGTCTTCAGTGCAATAAAATCTTTATATGATGTTGAGGTTGAGCTTAAATGGCCTAATGATATTTACTTAGCAGGTAAAAAACTTGCTGGAATATTAATTGATTTAGAAGGTCAGCCATTAGAGTCGTGTCATTGTGTTATTGGTATAGGGTTAAATATAGCTATGCCTGATAAAAGTGCAGAGCAGGTAGATCAACCATGGAATGATTTAAGTACGTTAGGCATCACTGATGTTAATCGCAATACGTTATCCGCCGAGATTATTTATCAATTAAATAAATACTTAACTGAGTATAAAGAAATAGGGCTTAGTAAGATGTTAGTAATGTGGCATCAGCATGACATTTACTACAATCAATCAATAAAAATAGTGACTGGTAATAAAGAAACGATAGGCATTAGCCGAGGAATTGATCATCAAGGGGCATTACTGATGGAAATAGATGATGTAGTATCACCTGTCTATGGCGGTGAAGTTAGTCTTAGAGGTCTATGATGATTTACTTAGTTGATATTGGCAATACCAGACTAAAATATATTGCATTAACTGATAATTTGTCAAAAACAGAAAATGAAAAACTATCGGTAAAAACGGAAATTAATAGTATATTTTCGGCTGATATATCGAAGCATTGGTTAGTGAATAATTGGGGCAACGCGAGTAAAATTATCATTGCTTCTGTGAATCAAAAATCTCAAATTGAAATGCTACGTTTATGGGCCGAAGAACAAAGCATTGAAATAGATATTATTGAAAGTAGCGAATGTGCTCATGGTGTTAGTACCGGTTACCGACACTTTGAACAGTTAGGTGTTGATCGATGGTTAGCACTTATTGGTGCTCATCATTATTATGCCAATAAAAATATAATCGTAATTGACGCAGGTACCGCAACAACAGTTGATGTGTTAATGAGTAACGGGCAGCATATTGGCGGCTGGATAGTGCCTGGTGTAAAGATGATGCAGCAATCAATTATTCAAGGTACGGCTAATGTTATTACTGAAGATCTATCTCCATCTAGTAGTTTTGGCGACTTAACCGTTAATAATGTGAGTAATGGCTGTTGGGCAGCAACACTTGGTTTAGTGACATTAGCGCAAAAACAAATTATATGTAGCGAGAAGCATCAGGCAATTGATGATATTGTTATTGTATTTACCGGTGGTAATGGCAAAGCTTTATATCAACTACATGAAAATGTGAATCAGTTAAATAGTCAGTTTGATAGTGTGGAATTAAAAAATGCTAAAAAAACTAGTCATAAACAATTACAGCACTATAATTCTGAATTGATATTTCATGGCTTAAAACAGTACGTTTAAAGGTCTGAAAGTCGTTGGTTTGATGGAAAATTCAACAAAATAAAAATAATATTCATTTTTTTCATTATTTCTATTGCATGAATAAAGGCATTGCAATAGAATGCGCAGCACTTAATGTAGTGCCGACTTAGCTCAGTTGGTAGAGCAACTGACTTGTAATCAGTAGGTCGCCAGTTCGACTCCGGCAGTCGGCACCATTAATACTTACTTGAAAAAGTAATGGAGGGGTTCCCGAGTGGCCAAAGGGATCAGACTGTAAATCTGACGGCTCAGCCTTCGGTGGTTCGAATCCACCTCCCTCCACCATTTTTTGCAGAGATATTCTGATAGATTTGCGGACGTCGTATAGTGGTAATACCTTAGCCTTCCAAGCTAAAGCTGCGGGTTCGATTCCCGCCGTCCGCTCCAATCTTTTTATATAGTGCTGATATGGCTCAGTTGGTAGAGCGCACCCTTGGTAAGGGTGAGGTCGGCAGTTCGAATCTGCCTATCAGCACCATTCATTGATTTTCTATCATTTCTTATCTTTATTATATTGTTATACTCAAATAATTACCCAGAGGTATTTTAAAGTGGCTAAAGAAAAATTTGAACGTCTAAAACCGCATGTTAACGTTGGTACAATTGGACACGTAGATCACGGTAAAACAACTTTAACAGCTGCTATCTCTG
>JALZUE010000178.1 GCA_023301705.1 Alteromonadaceae bacterium
GGTGAAAACGTAGTTTTCTCTGATGACTTTGAATTTTATGCAGAAGGTGAAAGTTTAGACCCAGCGCTTAACCCAAGCTCTGTATACAGAAACAATACATCAGAAGCCGTTATCGCAATTGATGCTTTTTAATGAATTGACTTGTTTGTCATAGTAAACATTAAAAAATTAAAGCCCCGAATAGTTCACTATTCGGGGCTTGTTTTTGATTAAAATCTAAGAATCTATTTATTCATTACTTTATGTTACTTAGGGTACGTTTTTGCAACAAGTTCATTTAAATAGTTTTCAAGCGCTGTATAGCCATTGTTATATAAATCAACATTACGATCTTCAGGGTTCTTATAATTTAACCCATGAAGTTTTTCCCATTCATCAGGCATTCCATCTTGATCTGTATCAAGAGGTGTAGGTAAGCTTTTTAAAATAGGCCACCCGCCAACATCAGTTTGTGAATCAATAATCCCTGAACGACCATAAGTAGCATAACCTCCTCTAACCTCATTGATAACTCTAATATCAACACTATCACGAGCTAAAGATGCACCTGAAAAAGTCAATACATCATCATATGCTTGCTGTGCATTACTTTCGCTAATAAGCGGGTAATTAAAAGCGGTTAAAACGCGAGTACTGTTTTGCGAAGCACCTTTTGAAAATTTAACGCCACCAGCCCAATTATCATTAGATATTTCATCATTACCTTCTACAACATTACCCTTAATATAGAACTTTGTAGGAAACTTAGCTGAATCTGTGCCTCTATTTCTTGATTGAATATCAAAAATTAAGTGCTTATATTTATTTTGTGTTGCAGGACCGGCCTTATAATAATTATTTACCCAATTAGCATTAGTAGAAGAGCCGTCATAACTGGCTTTTGTCCCCCAGTTATATAGTACATTATTTCTATAATCGACTTTAGTATGCCAACGCGATGTGATTTTAGGGAAACGTGAACGGTGATGTGCAAATAAGTTATGATGATACGATTGGCGTTTAGCACCAATAATACCACCAAAACCATGATCACCTTGACTGTGAATAGAGCGATCTAAACTTTCAGAGATAATACTCCATTGCAGTGTCATCAAATCAACAGCTTCACTTTTATTAGAAAGCACCTCATCAACTGACCAACTAGCCGTTGAGTGATCAATAATAATATGTTTCCCTTTAAATACAGTAATCGCGTCACCTTCAACAGATAAAGCATCACCTAAACGAGAACGAATAAAGCGAATAATCACATGGTCAGCTCTTATTTTTAATTCATTTCCGGCAACAGTTATGCCATCTCCTGGTGCCGTTTGACCTGCAATTGTTATATAAGGGTTATTTAATGTTAAAGAAGCTTTCAAAAAGATAGTACCTGAAACATCGAAAACAACAGTACGTGGGCCTGTTGTATTTTTAACGCCTTCTCTTAATGAACCTTCACCATCATCATTAAGCGTTGTAACATGGTATACATCTCCCCCTCGCCCCCCTTTAGCGAAGCGGCCAAAACCTTCTGCACCAGGAAATGAAATTAGACAATCAGTTACACCTTGGCATTCAACAGCTTTTTCATTGGGAGCTAATTCATTCAACTTAGTTGAATTAATCACGTCAGTGGCATACACCACTTCACTCTCGTTTTTAACAACGCCACAACTTTGTACTGCCAGTAAACATAAAACTAACGTTATTAATCTAAATATACTTATAGTCATACACATCCCCATGTTTAATTCTTCATTCCATTCATTAACATTTAAATATACTTTACATGAAACATAAAAAGTAACTTTGGCACTGCTTAAGCTTTTGAATAATGCTAAAACTAAAGACTTAAGCAAAGTTATATTTATTTATACTCACCAAGTTTCCCATCACCTTGCCAGCGCTTTAACAACGCCCAAATAGTACCTTTTCGTTGTTGTGAAATAGTCACCGCTTCTACAGCATTTTCTCCTAAGCGATCATGAAGTTGTTGTAGGTATAAACTTCTTATTTTAACGCGCTTACCATGTGATTCTATTATTCCGGTAGCTTCAGAATGCGTCCATTGTCCGTCACTTATTTTACCTGTAATCCCTACCGCCCAGTTCATTGCAAACGGTGGTGCTTGTAATACATATTCATCATGGTCGCTATTCCACATGAGTTGTTGTGCTCCTGCCCAACCATGCCCTGATCCTGATGTTTTTCGGTTTTGCACTCGTAATTGATAACCTTGGGTATTATCAAATAACGTACCCGTTGCCCAGCGGTGGTGAGGGCCTGAATCATTTTTACTTTTTTCAGCCGTACAATCTAAAAACACATTAGGGCCTGTAGCACGAGAACCCGTAACAAAAGTATGGCGAACGTTATGCCCGTAACAACGTTGAAATAAATTAAATGAACCGCCTTCAACATAAAAAGCATAATGTCGGCCACCTTTCACTCGAAAATTAGGTTTAACCAGAGCAACATTTTCAAGGGTATTAAACCTAGCACCATACTTTAGGTTATACGCATGCGAAAAATATTTTACGGTGACATCACGTACCCAAGAATGCTGCACTTCACTGAAACTAACGCCGTAGAAGCCTCTGTTTTCATTGGTGACATTACTTTTATAGGTAGTTTGTAACTGTAAGTTTTCTAACCCTACTTGGTTTAACCTTTTTGATACGTTAATGCGGTACACATACCCACCACCAAGCTGCTCTTCAATGGTATCAACCATAGGAATATCAAAGGTAAGTGTATTGCCATTAATTGCTGTTATTACACGTTCATGTGCTAATGCGTAACCTTTAGTTTGCCAACCAAACTTAGCCGTATTAATGCCTGATTTTCCTAACCAAGCATTATTTGGTGTTCGTACAATCGCAATTTCATCCCCTACGCTATAACCTTCTGATGAGGTAACAGTAACAACATTAGAGCCAACAGGAACATTCTGTTGAGTAATAGCTGTTTTACGGCGATTTTTTGCTGGTGAAGGTAATACGCCATTACCCTGACCTTTAAATGACAATAACGTTGCACGGTAAGAAGTCGCGGTAGAAATTAATCGCGTGCCATTATCGCCCTGCCCTTCGCCGCGAATAACAACCCCACTAGCTGCAACGATTAATTCTTTTTCTATGTTGTACGTACCTTTAGACAAAAGAATAACGCCTCTGTAGCCTTCTGCATTTAACGGTAAAGCTGAAACGTTATTAATGGCTTGTTGAATTTGAAAGGTATTATC
>JALZUE010000179.1 GCA_023301705.1 Alteromonadaceae bacterium
CAAACCAATACATTATTTGATTACTTATCGCCTGAAACACAAATTATTATTAGCGGTGATTTAGACAGCGCAATTAGCCAATACTGGCATGATATTGATTACCGTTATGAAGACAGACGCTATAACCCTGTCAGGCCATTATTACCGCCAGCATCATTATTTCTTAACAATGAACAATTTTATAGCGCATTAAAACCATTTAATCGTATTCAACTTCAACAACAAATGTCTGACGTTGATAAAACAAGCCATATTAATTTTGCCGTAAATGCTTTACCTGAATTAACGATTGATCATCAATTAAAAGAACCCTTTGAATTATTAAATACCTATTTAGCCTCGGAATCAGCGCCAAATAACGTACTGTACATTGCTGAAAGCCAAGGCCGCCGCGAAAGTGTATTAACCTTATTACAACGCAATAATATTCAACCAATTGAAGTACAAAGCTTTGATGAATTTATTGAAGCGCCCGTTCGTAAAAATTCACCGCCAGCAATTTTAGTTAACCCATTAAATAATGGTTTTGTTTTTGACTTAGGCAAAAAATCACTAGCAGTAATAACAGAAGCTGAATTATTAGGTAACCGCGTAAAACAAGCGCGTCGCCGTGGTAAACAAAGTAACACTCAAAGCGATGCGATATTCAAAAACCTTGCTGAGCTTTCTATTGGGCAACCGGTCGTACATTTAGATCACGGTATTGGCCGTTATATGGGCTTACAAACGCTTGATAATGGCGGAATGACCACAGAATTTTTAGTATTACATTACGCCAATGAATCAAAACTTTATGTACCTGTTGCTGCCTTACACCTTATTAGCCGTTACTCTGGTGCAAATGACGACAATGCGCCCTTACATAAATTAGGTAACGATACCTGGTCAAAAGCAAAGCGCCGAGCAGCTGAAAAAGTTAAAGATGTAGCCGCTGAATTACTCGATGTATATGCAAAACGCGCCAGCCATAAAGGTTACCGATTTAATATTAACGAAGAGGAATATCAAAACTTTGCTGAAAGCTTTGGCTTTGAAGAAACCGTTGATCAAAAAACATCAATTCACGCCGTATTAAACGACATGTGTAAAGCCAAACCAATGGATCGCCTTGTATGTGGTGATGTAGGTTTTGGTAAAACAGAAGTTGCTATGCGCGCAGCGTTTGTAGCGGTTAATGACAACAAACAGGTAGCGATTCTTGTACCTACTACCTTGTTAGCACAACAGCATTATGAAAATTTTCGTGACCGGTTTGCTAACCTGCCCGTAAATGTAGAAGTGCTTTCTCGCTTTAAAACACCTAAAGAACAAAAAGCAGTTATTGCCGATGTTGCTAACGGTAAAGTAGATATTTTAATTGGTACGCATAAATTATTACAAAGTGATATTAAGTATCACGATTTAGGCTTATTAATCGTGGATGAAGAGCACCGTTTTGGTGTGAAACAAAAAGATAAAATTAAAAAGATTCGCAGTAATGTCGATATCCTTACCTTAACCGCCACCCCTATTCCTAGAACATTAAATATGGCGATGGGCGGTATGCGTGATTTATCTATTATTGCTACGCCACCTGCTAAACGTTTAGCGGTAAAAACCTTTGTTAGACAACGAGACGATGCCTTAATTAAAGAAGCTGTTTTACGTGAAATATTACGTGGTGGCCAAGTCTATTTTTTACATAACAATGTTGAAACCATTGAAAAAACCGCCCACGACATCAGTGAATTAATTCCTGAAGCAAAAGTAGTTACCGCACATGGCCAAATGCGTGAACGTGATTTAGAACGCATCATGGGTGACTTTTATCACCAGCGTTTTAATGTATTAGTGTGTACTACAATTATTGAAACCGGTATTGATGTACCTAGTGCTAATACCATTATTATGGATCGCGCTGATACCTTAGGTTTGGCGCAATTACATCAGTTACGTGGTCGCGTAGGTCGTTCTCACCACCAAGCTTATGCTTACTTACTAACAAGACATGAAAAGGCATTAACAAAAGACGCGAAAAAACGTTTAGAAGCCATTGCCGAATTAGAAGATTTAGGCGCCGGTTTTATGCTAGCAACACATGATTTAGAAATTCGTGGCGCTGGTGAATTATTAGGTGAAGGGCAAAGTGGCCAAATGAGCCAAGTAGGTTTTACTTTATACATGGAAATGCTTGATCAAGCCGTTGCTGCAATTAAAGCAGGAAAAGAGCCCAGTTTAGAACAAATTAACGCCAAGCAAACTGAAATTGAATTACGAGTTCCTGCGTTGTTACCTGAAGAATATATTTTCGATGTGAGTATGCGTTTAAGCTTATATAAACGCATTGCCAGCTGTACAAGTAAAATGGCATTAGACGATATTCAAGTAGAACTAATTGACCGTTTTGGTTTATTACCTCAAGCTACAAAGAATTTAGTTCATATTGCTAAGTTAAAGTTAAAAGCTCACGAAATTGGTATTTCTCGCATTGACGCAAGTGATAAAGGAGGCTTTATTGAGTTTTCAGATGCAACGGCGGTTGATCCTATGCAGTTAATTGGTTTAATACAAAAGCAGCCTACCGTATATAAAATGGATGGCGCTAATAAATTACGTTTTAATAAATTAATTGATAATGCGGATAAACGCTTTAGCTTTGTGGCTGCGCTGTTAAGCGAACTGACAAAATAAATTAAGCACAAAAAAAGTTAATCAGGTAAAATATTGTTATTACTGCTTTATTAATTCACTAAAAAGGCATGTGATTAATAGTTAAGTGTATGTGATTAATAGTTAAGTATTAGTTGCTTCATATTACTAACAACAATATTAACATTGGCACATTGTTACTGAATGGATAAAAAATGAAACTAACTAGCTTCTTTGCAAAACGAAAAGCGTTGAATAGTGATACTATTTTACCTTCTTGCTTATTTTATAGCTCTTTACCCAAAGCAGTATACTTAAATACGTTATTTAGCTTCATTTTTATAACCTGTTTTTTACCTGCAGCTAACGCTGCTCAATCAACAAAAAAACCAGTACGTTGGTTTGAAATGGAAGTTATTTTATTTAGCCAATTAGGTGATAAAACATCATTAAATGAAGATTTCACTAATGAAACTTCGCTACCAACATACCGTGGTATTCGAGAGTTATTAACTGAGTATATTCAACCAGATATCAGTAACTTACAACGCCAATTACCTTTTTGTGCATCACCGTTATCATTGACTTCTTACCATAAAAACAAGTCAGTAACCGCCATTACTTTTGAAACGTTAAACGAGCAATTAACCAAACAGTTTCAACAAAACTTAACGTATCCTGTTAATGTTGAGTCATTAATCAAACAGGTAATAACCCAGCGTTCTACACTATCTGCTTCAAATTTTAATAACACTGAGGGTAGTCAAAACGGTCAATCTTTTGATATAAATAATGCTCAATCATTTGAAAGCATTAAACAAGCAAACCTAAACGCTAAATCACATGAAAATATCATTCCTAAAATCGATAATACAATCACAACGAATTTAGACACTAACGTTGAAGCTAATCAAGAAATGATTAAGCTGGCAGACTATAACTACGAACCAATTACTTTTAGTAAACAGCTATGCCAGCTTTCAAACCAAGACAAAACAGCATTACAGCAAGCATTGCCTTATTTCGATGAAAATGCGATTAAAATAGAGCGTATTCCAAGAACCATTAATGGTATAGAAAAGCTCGCAAGTAATGAACCTTATTTAATCAGCCAGTCGTCATTACAGTTAAATGATATTATTAAAAAACTTCGCTCGAGCAGAGAGTTTAAACCTTTACTGCATGTTGGCTGGCGACAAGCCGAACCAGCTATTAATGCTAAACGTTCAATTCCTATGCATTTATTTGCTGGAGAAAACTTGTTAGCAAATTATCAACAACAATTAGAGCAATTTAAACAAGAGCAAGCTTTGGCTCAGAAACAAGAAGAAATATTGCAAGCTGCATTAGGTACTGAACAAGTTAACGCATTTACTTCATCAGCAGCTGATAATGAACGTCAACTTAACAGTATTATCAGTTCACTCGATGATGTACCTGAAAATACCATAGATTTAGTTGCTCAGCTTGATGAATTAGCTGCTAGCCATCAGTTAACTGACATTGAGAAAGCGGTAAACATTCCATTAGAAGCCCCTATTAAACCGTCTCAAAATTGGAGCATTGATGGATTATTCAATGTGCATTTAGATCATTATTTATATATTACGGCTGACTTTAACATTGCCAACATGACACTAGCTCAGCAAGCGAGTCAACAGTTAGTTACCGGTGAATACCAACCGATTAAAAGTATTCGGTTTTCACAAAATAAACGCGTGATCAGTAAAGAAATTCATTACTTTGATCATCCTTACATGGGCATGATAGTACAAATTAGACGCTATAAACGCCCTACCGCTGAAGAGCTTGCACAATTAAAAGCAGAGTTAACAGCCTTCACTAACACAGAACAAGAATAGGTATAAAAATGGACAAAGAAATAGAAATTCAAGCAGCGGTATTTCGTCGATTACTCGCTCATTTAGATAGCCGAAAAGATGTGCAAAATATTGAATTGATGAACTTGGCTAATTTTTGTCGTAACTGTTTTTCTAAATGGACAGTTGCCGAAGCAGAAAAACTAGGAGTAACGGTTGATATTGATACCGCTAGAGAATCTGTTTACGGTATGCCATATAGCGAATGGAAAGAAAAACACCAGTTACCCGCAACAGAAGAACAAATGGCTACATTTAACGCGTTAAACCCAGCAAAACGTTGTTAATAAGCCTGACTAATAACGTAGTTATAAAATAATACAAGACAATACACACCTAGCAAGATGAATAATCATGAACTGTTAGGTGTGCTATTCGTTTTATTTAAATACAGGCAATTTCTTGCTCGGTTAAGTAACGCCACTGCCCTTCTTCTAAATCATCATCTAAGACGATATCAGATATTTGCAGGCGATGAAGCTCTATCACTTTATTACCTACGGCAGCTAACATACGTTTCACTTGGTGGTACTTGCCTTCAACAATAGAGAGTTCAATTCGACGCTTATCAATCATATTAACTTTTGCTGGTAATGTTAGTTCAGGTTCGTTGTGCAATTGCACCCCAGTTTCTAGTTCATTGATCATATCATCAGTAATATCACTCACTAATATGGCACGATAAACTTTGCTACACTTTCTCTTTGGGCTAGTAATTTTATGCGTCCATTGACCATTATCAGACAACAAAACTAAACCTGTTGTATCAACATCTAATCGACCGGCAATATTCAGTTCAAATGCTCGTGGAATATTCACTAAATTTAAGACCGACGGATGTACTTCATCAATATTTGAACAAATCATATCTTCTGGCTTATGCAGCATGATATAGCGCTCACCAATTAGACTAATTTCATTACCATCAAGGGTTACTGTTTGTGATGGCTGCACATCAAATGTAGAGCTTTTAATGATTTTGCCATCTACTTTCACCATTGCAAATCGTATTGAGCGCTTGGCTTCATTTCGGGTTTTATTCGTGCTTTTACAAATAAATTTATCTAAACGCATATATATATTCTTTTAAATTAATCTTTATCTCAAAACCGTATAAAAACTAAAATATAAGTTTTTATACGATCAATTTATTTACCTTCGCTGTTTAACAAGCATACTTTTAATTTCCGCTAACTCAGCTTCCAACTTATCTATTTGCGCTCTACTTGCAGGTTCGCCACCCTCTTTACTTTCACCATGTTGCTCTGCTCTGAAGTTATCATGCTCATTGCTCATGACTTCAAGTACAGTGCCTACCATCATATTTAAGAAGATAAAGGCAGTTAAGAAGATAAATGACAAATAATATAGCCAACTCATTGGATGAACAGCCATCGTTTCATACATGACGTCAGTCCAGTCTTCAAAAGTTGAAACCCGAAATAACGTTAACATTGAAATAGAAACATCGCCCCATAATGTTGGGTTTATTTCAGCAAAGAAAATACTTCCTACGGCAGCATAAATATAAAAAATCACGAACATT
>JALZUE010000180.1 GCA_023301705.1 Alteromonadaceae bacterium
GATGATTTGCCGTGATTGTGCCCGAATAGCTCAGTTGGTAGAGCAACGGATTGAAAATCCGTGTGTCCCTGGTTCAAATCCAGGTTCGGGCACCATTTACTTTTCTTGCGCTCCAAATGCATTGGTTAATGATTTCAATAGCTTACCACAAAACCTGTACTCACTCAAACGTTCTATAGATAACGACCATAATAACGTCGAATATTTCCGAAGTGCATATGAAGTGTTCTTAAAGAGATTCTCAGACTGGGAGCAGCTGTCTACTTGCATATTCAACAAACTATCACTCAATAACTCAACGAAGGGTACCATGCTTTTTAACGGTCACAGTGAATACATCGCATAACTGTTACGTCCCCAGTTATTCAAAATTTTTGAATTGTAGTTTTATACCCATGTTTTTGACCTCTACACTATTCAAGTCCTGAACTGAATGGCCCAATTATAAAACTCGTGAATTGAAGTGTAGTAAAACCTATTGTTGTGTAATTCGAAAAATTATAGTTAAGTAAATATCAAGAGCATTCGAATTTGGGGTAAAGCATGTCATTCAATTATGAGGAAATGAACGGGATAAGTTTTCAAAAACTTGCTCAAGCATTGATTGTGGCGGACTATCCTGAAACTCAGTGCTTACCAGTACCACAACCAGATGGAGGTCGAGATGCCTTCTTTTACGAAAATGCGTCCGATAAAACGGATGCAATAATCTTTCAGGTTAAGTTTTCTAACAACCCAAAAGCAAAAAATGAGCGTGACGCCATTTCTGAGGCCATCAAGTCCGAAAAAGACAAGGTGGAAAAGTTAATTGAGATGGGGGCCAAGACTTTTATATTGATTACAAATATTAGTGGAACCGCGCATTTGGAAGTAGGTTCTATTGATAAAATCAATAAAGAGCTTTCAAAGGAATTTGGAATACCATCTTACGTCTGGTGGCGGGATGATATTGATGCACGGATAAACAAAAACTCAGACGTAAAATGGAGTTTTCCTGAAATCATAAAAGGCTCCGATGTACTACAGGCACTCATGGAAAGTGATCTCTTCAAACCTGACCTGGAGGCAACCAGAGCCTTCACCGCCTACATTGCTAAGCAGAAGGGTGCTGACGAAGAACTCAAATTCAAACAAGTAGACCTTACGAATAAGATTACTCAGGTATTTGTTGACCTTCCTATCGGCAAGAAAAGCAAGTCATCGGGAAAACAAACGGAAGAAATTTTCTTATTTAGAGACAGGTATTTTGACGAGCTTTTTGACGGTGAGCGTCATGAATATAGAGAAAACCCACATAAGCATGGAGGCTTAGCGGCGGCTTTTTTATTAAACTCGCCTTACAAAAATGGAGTTACCAGGATAGTATTAGAAGGGGCGCCAGGACAGGGGAAATCGACAGTTACGCAATTCTTATGTCAAGTTAATAGGCTTCGCATCCTGCCAAACCAAAAGTATGTGCTTAATTCAATCAAACCAATTCATAACTCAGCACAGACAAGGTCTCCATTCCGTGTCGACCTAAGAGATTTTGCCGCTTGGGTTACTGGCAAGCATCCTTTTGCAAAGTCAGGAGAGCATGTTGCACCCGCAGAAGGGCAAAGGTCCTTAGAAAGCTTTCTAATCATGCAAATTAATTGGAATTCAGGTGGTTTAAAAGTGTGCACGAATGACCTACTTGAGTTCCTAATGCATGCAAATTCTTTAATTGTTTTGGATGGATTTGATGAAGTAGCAGCAATTGACACCCGAAAAAGGGTGGTTGAAGAGATAAATGAGGCTGCTGATAGATTGGATGCTCAGGCGAAATCATTACAGATTATTGTAACTTCCCGCCCTGTAGCTTTCGCTAATTCTCCTGGTTTTCTTGAAGATAAATGGATGCATTTAGAGCTTAAAGATTTGAATCCTGATAACATAGATGAGTACAGAGAGAAATGGAGTATTGCCCACCGCCTTAATTCAGCAGAAAAAGTTGATTTAGTGCAAGTTTTAAAGGAGAAATTAGAGCAACCCCACTTGAAAGAATTGGCAAGAAACCCGATGCAGTTAGCCATTCTTTTGCAGTTGATGCATATGCAAGGTTCAGCGTTACCTGATAAGCGCACTGCGTTGTATGAAGAGTATATGAAAATATTTCTCAACCGAGAAGTCGAAAAGAAACAAATACGTGCAAACGACCGTCAGTTGATTTTAGAGTTACACGGCTTTCTTGCCTGGCTATTGCAAACACAAGCTGAGAAAGGAGAAAGTTCAGGTAGCATTACATTAGAAACACTTCGCGTCGAAGTTAGGGATTATCTCTTAAGAGAGGAACACAATACCGATCTTGGAGAAGAACTTTTGAAAAGCTCAGTCGAAAGAGTCGGTGCTTTAGTGTCACGCGTACAAGGCACATTCGAATTTGAAGTTCAGCCTTTAAGAGAGTTTTTTGCAGCAAGGCACTTACACAAAACAGCTCCTTATTCTCCAGTTGGCAGGACAGTCAGTGGAGCCAAACCAGATAGATTTTTTGCACTATCAAGTAGTTTTTATTGGACCAATGTTACACGGTTTTTCTGTGGGTTTTACGACAAAGGAGAGTTGGCTTCTTTAGTGGAAGGAATTGAACAGCTCTCAGAGGATGAAAATTACAAGCTAATTAATCACCCAAGACGGTTAGCGCTAATGCTTTTGTCAGATTACGTCTTTTCTGAGTCTCCAAGAACCATGAGGAAGTTATTAGAGTTAGTGTCACAACAGCCAGGATTTACCCGATTCATTTCTACGGATAGAGGTCAAATGATGCAGGCCATGTCTCTTCCAGAGACAGGTGGTAGAGGATTGTTTTTTGATATCTGTGCTGAAAAGTTAACCAAGGAAACTGTTAGCTACAGAAGAAGCCAGTTGAGAAGAGTTATGGGTTGCAATGCTAATTTAGAAGACAGAAAAAAATATTGGTTTGAGCAGCGTGAGGCTAAACTACTTAAATGCCACCCTCATACTTGTGCTGTACAACTTCGTGTGTCTCATGCCTTCGAGGATGATGAAATTATTGATCTTTATAAGGATGATTTAGAGACTCAACTTACATGGTTCATGAGGGCTTCTAAGTGGGAAAATATATTAGGCAATGTGGAGCTGTATACTTTAGCAAAAGAAAAGTTCTTCAACGGTCGATTGGCGCAAAATCTAAGTTATGATGTTGAAGACCGCAAATATTCAGGCATAGAAGTTTTAAGTGGGTTGTTGGTGCCTCACATTTTAAAAGAGTTATTCAGTTTTAATCCAGAGGAATCTACTCTCTTAGCTATTTCGCAGTTCGGTTACATTCCACACAAAGCCCAAGTCCGAAATCTTGATGATTTGGATGACTTAGGAATTCGTGTATTAAAATTTTTCGAAAGCTACGGTGAGATTAAGGCTTGGCAACAACAACTTACGCCTTGGAAGAAGCTTGTAGATATGGGATTAGAACACTCCCCAGGGAGCAACCTTTTTGCAACCATTTCTTTGACCTCCTTACAAGTGCCGATACAGTACCTAGAAGAAGATTTGGTGGATTTGAAGTTATTGTGCGAGGGTCCCAATGCTGTATCATCAGACGATTGGTTTGCTCCAAATCCAGGGCTAGTTGATAGGGTGAATTATGCTCGAACAAAGACAAACGATTTTAATTGGTGGAGAAAACACTATTGCCCTGATAATTCATTAAATTTCAACATATATATTTGTGCACTATTAAAATTAGCATCTCAAAGTGTTATTACTGAGTTTCTTGACCTTCTAGAAGAGCACATAGAAAAATTGTCACCAGAAGACTGGCAATTACTAACGCAAAATAATTTACGTAGTTCATTTCAAAATGAAAACAATGACCAAGTAAGTTGGTTTTCCGATTGTGGAGTTCAATCCTATCGATTGCTTTACTTACTTGCCATTAGGATGAAGACAAATACGAATGGACAAGAATTAGGGCGAATTTGCTTCGGAAATTATTCAGGTGGCGATAGTCGAATTCTCCGCACAGCGTTTAATTGGGAAATTAATTTAAATAACGAAAATAGTAATGAAGTTGACTGGGATTATTTTTCAAAGTTATCGAAATTGTTAGTGATAAATGATTGTGATGCTGGTTCATATTCCCGCAATTTCTTATCTATACCAGTTCCTATTGCGACTGATATTTTGAAGCATGCAAATGAACATTCATCTATGGCAATATATTACTCAGAGCGGGCTGCCTCAAATGCCAGTAGCCAGTCGGCGAAAATAGTATCTGATGTCGCCGATGACGAAGATTGGTTTGCTGTTAGCTGACCGGGTACAACTTACATCCGCTAACTTAACATAAGATAACTGTGCTATTTTGCTGTTAACCCCTATTAGAGAAATTATAACTGCGACAAGCATCTTGGTTGCAGAATCTCTTCTAAGACACACTGAGAGTCTTTTGCACTTATACGACCAAGTTACACCAAAAAAACTCAAAAGACTCACCAGCGGGCATCTGAGAGTCGTGCAGACACTATAGAAGGCACGTTACAGTCCCAGTTTGATTTCCTGCGTTAGCGAAACCGTTATTTCATGCCAATAGTTCTAAATCTGGCATTGTTCCTGTAGCTGTAGCTGTAGCTGTAGCTGTAGCTGTAGCTGTAGCTGTAGCTGTAGCTGTAGCTGTGACTGATGTTTACTTAGATGAACTTATCGTTTTTCGATAAGAATGAGTCATAGATTACGCAATTTGTACCCATGAAACCATGAGTAAGCTGTTGTTTTAGCGAGTTATTTTCAAATACCAATGAGTCACAAAGGGTATAAATCTCACTATTTTCAACCTCTATTTAAGGCTTCTACTTATATATACTTAAAGAGAACACAAAGAAAAGAAAAAGACAGAAAGGGTCGATTTATACCCTTTATGACTCACGGTAAAAATTTATTTCCTTGTAGTTTCAATGGCTTACCAATGGTTTCTTGGGTATAAAACAGGGAGACTTATGACTCATTATTATCGAAAAACGATAACAAATATCTATGCATTTATACCCAGAAACCACCCATATTTAAAAGAAAGCCGTTAAAACCTACTGGAACTTCTCAAAATTAATGAAGACCAAACACCACGCGGTCACGGAAAGTTTTCAAAGCATTCAAATTTTAGTTGCACTCACACTTACTTTCGCGGGTGCTTATAGTGTGACTGTAACTATTTTCTATACTATTCTAGTAACGCTACGGCTGCGGCTTTATGATCTTCTGATAAATGAGCATACCTGAGAGTTGTGGCGTAGCTTGCATGGCCGAGCAACTCCCTTATGGTGTTCAAATCAACGCCCGAAATTGCTAATCGTGACGCAAAATGATGACGTAGGTCATGCCAACGAAAGTTTTTCACGTCAGCAATTTCCAATAATGCCACCCACCCTTTCCGAATGGTACTAAATGGCACCCCTTGGTTATGAAAAACATACTCACTGGCACCAGTCTGGTAACACTGCCATTTATTGAGCACTTTCATAGCCTCCTTATTTAGCGGAATATGCCGTTCTTTTTTACTTTTTGAGATTTCAGCTCTGATAGTTAGGCGCCGTTGAGCCAAATTTATGGCTTCCCAACGCAATGTAAAAAGTTCACCCCGTCTTAAACCTGTATTGATTGATAAAAGCACCATTGGCATGAGGTGGTCAGCAAACATATCAGGTGTAAGCGATGGATTTAGCATCGCCTTTTTACACTCTCTATCATTTAAAGCACTGCGCAATCGTTCCTCTTCTTCCACGGATAGAAACCGAGCTTTCACGTTACTCGCTGTTCGCATCAATTTCATACGGCGAAGTGGGTGGTTCTCTAAAAAACCCCACTCTACAGCCTTGCTCAAGGATGCACGTAGATAAGCAAAACATCTATTGGCTGTATGAGGTGAATTACCTCCAGTAACGCGCTCAGTACGCCACTTTTCGACCATTTGAGGCGTTATAGAATCTATTTTTATTGAGTGAAAACGGCGGCAATCATTCAGCAGTCGACGACGTGTTTTAAGAGCTGATTTATGGTTCACGTCCACCCACTCAAAATAATGAGTATGCAAAAATTGTAAATAGGTGAGTGTCTTCTCTGGTTTGGCCCTAAATACATCAACTGACCCTGTTTTTTGGAATTCGAAAATTATTTCTTTAGCGCGTTCTCGGGCTTCCTTTAGCTTCCAAACATTTGCTTCACCAATTTTCAGGCGGCCTCCTCTTTTGTACTCGCAGTAGAACGACTTTCTTCCGTTAGGCAACACACGAACTAAAAAGCCCGTGGTTTTTGTATCTCTAATTTCATATGACTTGGCCTTAGGCCCAGCTTTGGTAATTATTGCGGTGGTTATAGTGACTTTCACAGCACTTTCCTTTTGAAAAAGTGCAAATAGAGTGCAAAATCTAGAAAATAGTGATGCTGGACACTTTCAAACTCTCAGTAAAACCGTATGTTTTAGGCCTTTTGTTGAGCTGAGCAACGGATTGAAAATCCGTGTGTCCCTGGTTCAAATCCAGGTTCGGGCACCATATACCCCCGTTAACCTTCAGCCCTTTGCTCGAGTGGATCGACACCGCTTTTCACGAGTGATCTAGCTTTTTCAGCCTTGGAGCGGACAACATCAATATGGTTTGATTTTGAAACAGGCCCAAGCCCCATATCTCTCCTTCGATCAAATATTTTATATCTGTAAACCCAAGATTTGACACCAGACTTGCCAATCAATAAATATAAGCTCCACCATCGCCAAAACGACCAGGTGCGCTTAGTGCCTTCACTGCCGCTCTATTGAGCTTATGCCTACCACCACTCATAAAGTACCCACCTGTTTCGCTCCCTCATTTGCTCCCTCATTTCGAAGTTAACAACAAGAAACACCAAAATACAGAATGAGACAAGTTTTATTTTTAAGTTATTGATTTATATACATATTTTAAACTAGATGAAACAATATGAAACCCTTGTTACCGTTCAGGTTCGGGCACCATTTCATTTTTCTGACTTCACTTGCTTTGGTTAATAATAACAAGACCTTAGCACAATTTACGCCACCTCCCAAAGCTTATAGGTC
>JALZUE010000181.1 GCA_023301705.1 Alteromonadaceae bacterium
TATATAAATACTATATAATTAAGCTTGCCTGATAAATGTAATTCCACCGACAGCTAAATTAGAAAAAAATTAACCTAAGTTTGAAAAGTCGACAAGAAAGGCTTTAGTGTTAAAGCTTTAAAGTATGTTTCTGATAGACATAGAGAGTTACATCTTTTTTATAAATAGCAGTGTATTATTTTCATAAAATATAGAACAATAGAAAATAAGTAAAAAACTATAAGGGTTTAGTGCGTTATGTTTAAATCGTTTTTCCCCAATCCAAAAATATTTTTTCTCTCTGTCATTATTTTTGCGGGGCTCAGCTGTGCTATTTGGTATGGCTACAATGAACAAATGGCTGCTTTTTTTGGCCTTGATATGAGTGATGGTGAACCTGTTATTGGTTTAAAACACTTTGTCACTGACTCGTTTATATTATTTTACGGTTACTACTTTACTTGTTCAGCACTGTTTGCTGTTGCTTGGTTTAAGCTTTCACCACATAAATGGCAATGGTGGTCGATTGTTGCCTCTATGGTTATTTTATTTTCAACCTATTTCTCTGTACAGATTTCAGTTGCAATTAATAATTGGCGCCGCCCAACATTTGATTTAATTCAGTCGTTATTAAAGCCTGTTGGTGATGATGTAGTCACTGAAACGATTAGTGCAGAAGCAGCGAGTGCTGTAACAGCACAATTATTCGACTATATGATAATATTCTGTGAACTTGCCTTTTTATCGGTATTTCTTTTTGTTGTTACTCGTTTCTTAGTGAGCCATTTTATTTTTCGCTGGCGCACTGCAATGAATGACTATTATACACAAAACTGGTCTAAATTAAGGCATATAGAAGGTGCTTCACAGCGTATTCAAGAAGATACCATGCGCTTTTCTGCCATTATGGAAAGCCTTGGTGTCGCATTAGTTGATGCTGTAATGACCTTAATTGCCTTCTTACCGGTATTATGGGCGTTATCTGAATATGTATCTGAACTGCCCATTATAGGAGAAATTGCTCACCCGTTGTTTTATGCCGCGTTATTTTGGTCAATTTTTGGTACAGGTTTACTGGCATTAGTAGGCATTAAACTACCAGGTTTAGAGTTTAACAACCAAAAGGTTGAAGCGGCTTTTCGTAAAGAGTTAGTTTATGGTGAAGATAATATAGAACGAGCAACGCCTGCTTCGTTAAATGAATTATTTTCAAATGTGCGTAAAAACTATTTCCGTTTATATTTTCATTACATGTATTTCAACGTTGCACGTATGATGTATTTACAAGCAGATAGCATATTTGTCTTCGTTCTTTTAGTACCTACCATTGTAGCTGGTACAATTACTTATGGTATTTTTCAGCAAATATTAAATGCCTTTGGTCAAGACAGTAACTCACTTCAGTATTTAGTTAACTCTTGGACTACCATTGTTGAACTTTTATCAGTGAGAAAACGATTAACGTCATTTGAGTCTGTATTAGAAAAAGATTAATTAGCATAACGCTTTTAGCATACTCACTAAAAAAGACGCCTTAGAGCGTCTTTTTTAATGAGTATGAAATACCATAACTACCTTTGCCTTGTCCTTATTCCGCCAAAACACTAATGTAACGTTGATATAAATAACTATAAGTAAACCACCCTTCCCCCACTTCTATAAATACACAAAACTAGAAAAGTACACTGATCTGCTTGAACAAACGCCTGAAATAAAATATTCGATTCACGTATTACCATCATGGATGATGGTAAAAGCTGTTGGCACATGGATTATGTTCAGGATGAACGGTACCTCGCGATGCCATGGACGGCAAAAAGCGTAGTGCCTGTCAGCTGTTACGTCGAATATCGATATATTTAATGAAAGTTAGCGTTTGTTAGCAGCGCCTGGGGTTCCAAGGGGACAGCGGCGTTAGCGTCCCTTTGGGTGCTGTCGCCACTGCGACAACAAAGCTAAAAAATATAAAGCAATATATTAGTTAATTTACACTCAATTTTAAGATAAAGTGAATTAGTAATTTACAGATTATAAAGAATAATACTTAATTCAAGGAATGATATGAAAAACTTATTAATTGGTAATGGTCTATCAATATCTATATCCGAAAAGTTTTCATACTCTTCCCTTAGAGATAAAATTTCGGACAACCTTTCCCCTGCCGTTGAAAGACTATTTAAAAAATTAGGAACGGATGACTTTGAGCATTTACTAACTAAAATTAAAGATGCTAGAGAAGTAATTGAAGCAATCACTGACGGTCAGATAATATTAAGTCAAAGTATTTCTGAAGAAGTAAAACAAAAGTTAATAGAAGCAATAAAAAGTATGAACCCTAGAGGTCCTAGAGATCATGGACTAGACCCTCAAGCTTTAAATAAATCATTAAAAGAATACAAAAATACTTTTACAACTAACTACGATATTTACTTATACTGGGCGAGAAGAGGAGAACAGCATTTCAATATAGTTGATTATTTTAATAATGGATTTTTTGATCGTAATTCTGCATATCAAGGCAATAAGGAAGCTATTTATTTTCTTCACGGAGCTTTATTTTTATTCGAAGAAGATAATAAAACAATTAAAATAAATAAAAATAACTTTTCAACATTAGATGAAGCTATTCAAGATAAGATAGTCCATAAAAATAGTCTCCCACTCTTTATTTCTGAAGGGTCATCTATAGAAAAATTAGCTAACATTAAGAAAAATGAATATTTATTGTTCTGCTACGACAATTTAAGATCTATAGAAGGTGACTTAGACATTTATGGCCATGGACTAAATCCGGAGGTTGATTCACACATAATTGATGCAATTAAATCTGCAAAATTAGATAATATTACATATTTTCAATATCAGTTAGATGAGATGAGTACTCCCGAAAAAGAACATTTACAAACAACTTTAAATACCAAATTAAATTCAAAAATAAAATTATTAGATTCTAACAACCACCCTCTATCTAATTGGTCAATATAACAAAAAAAAAGCCTGCTAAATAGCAGGCTTTTTTAAAAGATTTACAAACTGTTAAGCGTAGCTTACCAACCTGTTTTCTCTTTAAGTGCTACACCGATGTCAGCTAAAGAACGAACAGTTTTAACACCTGCCGCTTCTAATGCTGCGAATTTCTCATCAGCTGTACCTTTACCACCAGCGATAATCGCGCCAGCGTGACCCATACGCTTACCAGCAGGTGCAGTAACACCAGCAATGTAAGATACAACAGGCTTAGTAACGTTAGCTTTGATGTATTCAGCAGCTTCTTCTTCAGCAGTACCACCAATTTCACCAATCATTACGATTGCTTCAGTTTGGTCATCGTTTTGGAACATTTCTAAAACGTCGATGAAGTTAGTACCTGGAATTGGGTCACCACCAATACCTACACAAGTAGATTGGCCGAAACCAGCATCAGTAGTTTGTTTAACTGCTTCGTACGTTAATGTACCAGAGCGTGAAACAATACCAACTTTACCTGGTAAGTGAATGTGACCTGGCATGATACCAATTTTAGTCTCGCCCGGAGTGATAACACCTGGACAGTTAGGACCAATCATACGTGCGCCAGATTGCTCAAGCTTAACTTTAACGTCAACCATATCTAAAGTTGGAATACCTTCAGTGATAGTAACGATAAGTTCGATGCCAGCATCGATAGCTTCTAAAATAGCATCTTTACAGAATGGAGCTGGAACGTAGATAACTGTAGCTGTTGCGCCAGTTGCTTCTACTGCTTCACGTACTGTGTTAAATACTGGAAGGCCTAAATGCGTTTGACCGCCTTTACCTGGGCTTACGCCACCAACCATTTGTGTGCCGTAATCAATAGCTTGTTCTGAGTGGAATGTACCTTGACCACCAGTGAAACCTTGACAGATTACTTTAGTATCTTTATTAATTAATACAGCCATTATTTGCTCTCCGCTGCAGCAACAACTTTAAGCGCTGCGTCAGTTAATGATTCAGCAGCAATGATGTTAACATCAGAGCTTGCTAATACTGCACGACCAGCTTCAGCATTTGTACCTTCTAAACGTACAACTACTGGTACTTTAACGCCTACTTCTTTAACAGCAGCGATAATACCTTCAGCGATCATGTCACAACGAACGATACCACCAAAGATGTTAACTAAAACAGCTGATACGTTATCGTCTGAAAGAATGATTTTAAATGCTTCAGCTACACGTTCTTTTGTCGCGCCGCCGCCTACATCTAAAAAGTTAGCTGGCTTGCCGCCGTGTAAATTAACGATATCCATTGTACCCATTGCTAGGCCGGCACCGTTAACCATACAACCAACATTACCGTCTAAAGCAACGTAGTTAAGCTCGAAGCTTGCTGCGTGTGCTTCACGAGCATCTTCTTGAGATGGATCGTGCATTTCACGGATTTTAGGTTGACGGTATAAAGCATTACCATCTACACCAATTTTACCGTCAAGACAGATTAAATCGCCTTCGCCAGTAATTACTAATGGGTTAATTTCTAATAATGCGAAGTCAAAGTCTTCAAACATTTTAGCTAAACCTAAGAAGATTTTAACGAATTGCTTCATTTGAGTTGGGTTTAAACCTAACTTAAAACCTAATTCGCGACCTTGGTAAGCTTGTGCGCCTACTAACGGGTCGATTTCTGCTTTGTGAATTAACTCAGGAGTTTCTTCAGCAATCTTCTCGATGTCAACACCGCCCTCAGTAGAGGCCATGAATACAACTTTACGAGTACCACGGTCAACAACTGCACCTAAGTACAATTCGTTAGCAATGTCACACGCGTCTTCAACTAAAATTTTAGAAACAGGTTGACCGTTCTCATCTGTTTGGTAAGTCACTAAGTTTTGACCTAACCACTTTTGAGAGAAAGCTTTAATTTCTTCTTTAGTTTTAACTACCGCAACACCGCCCGCTTTACCGCGACCACCTGCGTGTACTTGAGTTTTAACAACCCATACGTTACCGCCAAGTTTATCAGCAGCTTCAGCAGCTTCTTCAGGTGTATCGCAAGCGAAACCTCTTGAAGCTGGTAATCCATATTCAGCGAATAATTGTTTCGCTTGATACTCATGCAAATTCATGGTGTTTTATCCATTTATCTGTGAATTATAACAGTTTTAAATTCTATCTAATAAAATTTGAAAACTGCCAGTGAAAAATCGAATAAAGTATATTACAAAAGCACTATTTACGGTAGTCATAATTCCTATTAGAATTTCTTATAGTGGCTATAACTCAGTATGATAGCAAGTGTATTCTTTATACTTTTCGATACAAAAAAGCCTTTGATAATAACATTATCAAAGGCTTAGTATTTCATATTACGATTTGATTAAATATCAAGTAATAAACGTGTTGGATCTTCTAACAATTCTTTAATTGTTACTAAGAAACCTACAGATTCTTTACCGTCAATTAAACGGTGATCGTAAGATAATGCTAAGTACATCATTGGTAAAATTTCAACTTTTCCATCAACAGCCATAGGACGGTCTTGGATTTTATGCATACCTAAAATTGCCGCTTGCGGTAAGTTTAAGATAGGTGTTGAAAGTAATGAACCAAATACGCCACCATTAGTGATAGTAAAGTTACCACCTTGCATGTCAGCCATTGATAACTTACCGTCACGACCTTTAAGTGCTAAGTCACGAATACCGTTTTCAATGCCAGCCATACCTAATTGATCAGCGTCACGCAATACAGGAGTCACTAAACCACGTGGTGTTGATACAGCAATGCTGATGTCAAAGAAGTTGTGATAAACAATGTCATCACCGTCAATTGATGCATTTACTGCTGGGTAACGCTTTAACGCTTCAGTTACAGCTTTCACGTAGAAAGACATAAAGCCTAAACGTGTATCATGAGTTTTCTCAAATAAGTCTTTGTATTGCTTACGTAAGTCCATGATTGGCTTCATGTTAACTTCGTTGAACGTTGTTAACATTGCAGTAGAGTTTTTAGCTTCTAATAAACGTGTAGCAATTGTTTTACGTAAACGTGTCATTGGAACACGTTTTTGCGTACGTTCGCCTAAGTCTTGAGCTACTGGCGCTGCAGCTGGTGCACTTGGCGCTGCTGCTGGCTTATTAGCCGCTGCTTCAACGTCTTCTTTAGAAATACGTCCGCCTTTACCAGTACCTGTAACGTCACTAGCAGTTAAGCCTTTTTCTGTCATTAAACGACGTACTGATGGGCTAGCTAATTCGTCAGAGCTAATTGCTTCTTCAGCAGATGCTGCAGGAGCCGCCGCTGGAGCTGATGCAGATGCACCTGCAATTAATTCAGCAATTTTTTGCTGACCTAATACTGTATCGCCTTCTGCGTGAATGATTTTACCCATCACACCAGCGTCAGTAGCAGGCACTTCTAATACTACTTTATCTGTTTCAATATCAACTAAGATTTGGTCAACAGCAATAACGTCACCTTCAGCAACATGCCATGTAGCAACGGTTGCATCAGCAACTGATTCTGGTAATACCGGAACAACTACATCTACTGCTTTACCTTCGCTAGCTGGTGCAGAAGCAGTTGCTTCTGGTGCCGCTGCTGCTGGAGCAGTAGCTGCATCGCCTTCAGATAAAATAGCAATTGGCTGTGAACCTAATACCGTTGCACCTTCTAATTCAGTAATTTCAGTAATAACACCATCTGTTGGTGCTGGTACTTCAAGTACAACTTTATCTGTTTCAATATCAACTAATACTTGATCACGTGAAACTTTATCGCCTACTTGTACATGCCAAGTAGCAACAGTTGCATCTGCAACTGATTCTGGTAATACAGGAACCTTAATTTCGGTTGTCATTTACTTTATTCCTTACTTACAATCTATAACCACAAATGGGGTTTATTCAACAATCAAGTTCAACGCATCGTTAACTAGTGACTGTTGCTCTTTAACATGAACTGACATATAACCTACAGCAGGTGCAGCCGAAGCATTACGACCAGCATAGATTAATTTGGCTCCGCTAGGAATACACGCATTAAAGTGATGCTGAGAACAGTACCATGCACCTTGGTTTTGCGGTTCTTCCTGACACCATACAAAGTCTTTAACATGTTGGTATTGTGCCAACTCTGCTACTAAGTCTTTTTCTGGGAACGGATATAATTGCTCAATACGAATAATGGCAACGTTATTTAATTCATTTTTACGGCGTTGATCAAGTAGTTCGTAATATACCTTACCACTACAGAAAACAACACGCTCTACATCTTTCGGTGCAATTTCATCAACTTCACCAATAACACTATGGTACTCACCCGTTGCTAACTCTTCTAAAGAAGAAACCGCTAATGGATGACGTAATAATGATTTAGGTGACATTACAACTAATGGACGACGCATAGGACGAACCACTTGGCGACGTAACATGTTGAATACTTGCGCTGGTGTAGATGGCACACATACTTGCATGTTGTGATCAGCACAAAGCTGTAAAAAACGTTCTAAACGTGCAGATGAATGCTCAGGACCTTGCCCTTCATAGCCGTGTGGTAATAACATAGTTAAGCCACATAAACGACCCCACTTTTGCTCACCTGAACTAATGAATTGATCAAATACTACTTGCGCACAGTTAGCAAAATCACCAAATTGAGCTTCCCAAATAGTTAAACCCGCTGGTTCTGCTGTTGTGTAACCGTATTCAAACGCTAATACTGATACTTCAGATAATACTGAATCATGTACATCGAAAGGACCTTGTCCTTCACGAATGTTTTGTAATGGTAAGTATTTAGAAGCGTCTTCTTGGTTATGTAAAACAGCATGACGGTGGAAGAAAGTACCACGACCTGCATCTTGACCTGTAATACGAACACGTTCGCCAAGATCAACGATTGATGCATACGCTAAGTTTTCAGCCATGCCCCAATCAAGTAATTTCTCACCTGATGCCATTTTTTGACGATCATCATAAATCTTTTGTACACGGCCGTGAACTTTATGCTCTGCCGGTATAGTAGAAATACTTTTAGCAAGCTCATTCAGTTTATCAACTGAAATTTCTTTGTCGTATTCATCATCCCACTCATGACCGATGTATGGTGTCCAGTCAACTGAATGTTCAGTCATTGGGCGCCATTGTTTAACAGTACATTGACCTTCATCTAAAAGACGACGGTAATAAGCTGTCATTTCATCAGATTTAGCTTTTGAAATACTACTTTCAGCCGCTAATTTGTCTGCATATAGCTGACGAGGTGTAGGATGTTTTTTAACTTTTTTGTACATAAGAGGCTGAGTTGCACTTGGCTCATCGGCTTCGTTATGTCCATGACGTCGGTAACAAACTAAATCAATTACAACATCACGTTTAAATTCATTACGGTAATCTAATGCAATTTGCGTTGCTAAGATTACTGCTTCAGGATCATCACCATTGACATGAAGAATAGGTGCTTGAACCATTTTAGCAATATCAGTACAGTATTCGCCACTACGAGTATCTTCTTGCACTGATGTAGTAAAACCAACTTGGTTGTTTACTACTATACGTACTGTACCACCTACTTTAAATGCACGTGCTTGTGACATATTAAAAGTTTCTTGTACAACACCTTGGCCAGCTATTGCCGAATCGCCATGAATAGTAATAGGTAACGCTAAGTCACCTGAACTACAGTCACGACGGTCTAAACGTGCGCGAACTGAGCCTATCACTACAGGGTTAACAATTTCTAAATGCGATGGGTTAAATGCTAATGCTAAATGAACATTACCACCTGGTGTAACGAAATCAGAAGAGTAACCTTGATGGTATTTAACATCACCAGATGATTTAATTTCATCGTGTTTACCACCGAATTCATCAAATAGCTTAGATGGGTTTTTACCCATAACATTCACAAGTACGTTAAGGCGACCACGGTGAGCCATACCAATAACAACTTCTTTCACGCCTTTAGAGCCAGCGCGAGTGATTAACTCTTTTAACATAGGAACTAATGCATCACCACCTTCTAGAGAGAAGCGTTTTGCACCTGGAAATTTAGCACCTAAGTATTTTTCAAGACCATCAGCAGCAATTAAACCATTAAGAATTTCTTCTTTTTCTTCAACAGAAAAGCTTGGTTGTGATTGCACAGATTCAAAACGTTTTTGTAACCAACGTTTTTCTTCTGTTGAAGTAATGTGCATGTATTCAACACCTACAGAGCCACAATATGTCGCTTTAAGTGCTTTATATACTTCACCTAACTTCATTGATTCTTGACCAACAGCGAATGAACCTACTTTGTATTCGTTGTCGAAATCTGTTTCAGATAATTCGTGATGAGATAATTGTAAGTCACGAACACGATCACGCTGCCATAATCCTAATGGATCAAGGTTGGCATTTTGGTGACCTCTAAATCGGAATGCGTTAATTAATTGAAGAACTTTAACTTGTTTAGCGTCTGTACCGCCAATAACAACACTGCGTGCAGGTTGTTTTGCAAGTTCTTTAAATTCATCGCGAATAGCTGAATGTTTATGTTCAACTTCTACGCCTTCAACTTTAGGAAGATTTTGAAAAACAGCACGCCATTCAGCAGGTACTGATTCAGAATTTTCTAAATATGATTCATATAGTTCTTCAATGTAAGCAGCGTTGGCACCGCTTAAATGGGAAGACTCTATCCAAGCCTTCATGACACCTTCGGGCATTGCTAGTTCCTATAATGGTGTAAAGCCATTTATTATGTTTAAAATGTAGCAAAATAATACAATGATTATTTTGCTACTTCATTCTTTATTTTTCAAAAAAACAAATTATTTTAAACTGCTCTGTTTAATAACATCGACTTGATGTGGCCGATAGCTTTAGTTGGGTTTAATCCTTTAGGACAAACGTCAACACAGTTCATAATGCCATGACAACGGAATACGCTGTATGCATCTTGTAACCCATCTAAACGTTCATCAGTTGCTGTATCACGGCTATCGATTAAAAAGCGATAAGCATGTAATAAACCTGCAGGTCCGATAAATTTATCAGGGTTCCACCAGAAAGATGGACATGAAGTTGAACAACAAGCACATAAAATACACTCGTATAATCCATCTAAATGCTCACGCTCTTCAGGTGATTGTAAATGTTCACGCGTTGGCTCGTTCTTACCATCGTTGATCAAATACGGTTTCACCTTTTCATATTGTGAATAAAATTGAGACATGTCAATAATTAAATCACGAATAACAGGTAATCCTGGTAATGGACGTAAAACAATTTTAGTTGCTTTAAGGTCTGATAAAGGTGTAATACACGCTAAACCATTTTTACCATTCATGTTTAAACCATCAGAACCACATACACCTTCACGGCATGAACGTCTAAATGATAATGAAGGTTCTGTTTCTTTTAACATAATTAATGCATCAAGTACCATCATGTCTGAGCCATCAGGAATTTCAAGCTCATAATCTTTCATGTATGGTGCATTATCAACATCAGGGTTATAACGGTAAATTGAAAAAATTTGTTTCATCGTTAACGCTCCTAGTAAATTCGTGCTTTCGGAGGGAAAGCTTCACGGTGAACAGGTTCCATGTTAACGGCACGTTTAGTCATATCTTCTGTATCTGGAGAGTATACAGAGTGACATAACCAATTCGCATCATCACGGTCTTGGAAATCTTGACGTGCATGTGCACCACGAGATTCTGTTCTGAAGTTTGCTGCTTTCGCTGTACAGAAGGCAGTTTCCATTAAGTTATCTAATTCCAAACACTCAATACGTTGTGTATTGAATTCAGATGACTTATCGTCAAGACGAGCATGTTGTAAACGCTCACGAATTTCTGTTAATTCGGTCATACCTTCAGCCATTGCAGCACCTTCACGGAATACCGAGAAGTTCATTTGCATACATTTCTGTAGATCTTTACGAATTTGAACTGGATCTTCACCTTTTTCAGATGATTCCCAACGATTTAAACGTGTTAATGAAGCATCTAAATCAGAATCTGAAGCTTCTTTACCAAATTGTGTATCGTTTAAGTAGGTACCTAAGAAGTTACCTGCAGCACGACCAAATACCACTAAATCAAGTAATGAGTTACCACCTAAGCGGTTTGCACCATGTACAGATACACATGCAATTTCACCAACAGCGAATAAACCTTCAACAATTTCTTCTTTACCATCAGCACCAATTGAAATAGCTTGACCATTAACGTTACATGGTACACCACCCATTTGGTAGTGACATGTAGGTATAACTGGAATTGGTTCTTCAGCTGGATCAACGTGAGCAAATGTTTTAGATAAATCACAAACACCCGGTAAACGTTTGTATAACGTTTCACGACCTAAATGATCTAGCTTCAATTTAATGTGTGGACCGTAAGTTGGGTGATCACAACCACGACCTTCACGAATTTCTGTCATCATTGAACGAGCAACAACGTCACGACCAGCAAGATCTTTCGCGTTAGGCGCATAACGTTCCATGAAGCGTTCGCCGTCTTTGTTTAGAAGATAACCACCTTCACCACGACAACCTTCAGTTACTAATGTACCTGCACCCGCTATACCTGTTGGGTGGAACTGCCACATTTCCATGTCTTGCATTTGAATGCCAGCACGAAGAGACATACCAACACCGTCACCAGTGTTAATGTGAGCATTAGTTGTTGATGCGTAAATACGACCAGCACCACCAGTAGCAAGTACTGTTGCGCGTGCTTTAAAGTAGTTTACTTCACCAGTTTCAATACAAATTGCTGTACAACCAACAACTGAACCGTCTGCATTTTTAACTAAGTCTAATGCATACCATTCAGAGAAAACGTTTGTTTGGTTCTTAACGTTTTGTTGATATAAACAGTGTAATAAAGCATGGCCTGTACGGTCAGCTGCAGCGGCTGTACGTGCTGCTTGCTCGCCACCAAAGTTCTTTGATTGACCACCAAATGGACGTTGGTAAACTTTACCGTTATCGAAACGAGAAAATGGTAAACCCATATTTTCTAATTCAATAATTGCTTCAGGACCTGTTTTACACATATATTCGATAGCATCTTGGTCACCAATATAATCAGAACCTTTCACTGTATCGTACATGTGTTGTTCCCAGTGATCTTCATGGGCATTACCTAATGCTACGGTAATACCACCTTGAGCAGATACTGTATGAGAACGAGTTGGGAAAACTTTAGAAATCAAAGCACAAGACTGGCCTGATTCAGAAATAGCTAATGCAGCACGCATACCAGCGCCACCTGCACCAATTACGATGGCATCGAATTCACGAATAGGAACGCTCATTTATACACCCCACACTGTTAACACACCACTTACAAAGTAAGCAAGTAATGTTACTGAAAAAACAAATTGTAAAGAGCCACGTAACGCGCCATTCTTTACGTAATCAGATAAAACCTGCCAGACACCAATCCATGCGTGAATTAGTACAGCAAAAATAGCTAAAATTGAAAAGGTTTTAAATGCAGTACCAGAAAACAAGTTTTTCCAAATATCGTATGTTACTTCAGGAGTAACAACAAAAAAGCCAAACATGAAGATAGTATAAAGCGCTAAGATAACGGCACTAGCTCTTAATAAAATAAAGTCGTGAACACCACTACGGCCGACAGTTGCTGCATTGCTTACCATAACGAAACTCCTGCTGCGATAGTTAATATAGCCCAAAGACCAATAATGACTTTAGCTGAAACATTACCAGAAACTTTTTCTTCAAAAAGACCAAATGCATCCATTAATAAGTGACGAATACCACCTAATAGGTGATAAATTAGAGCGGAAGTAATGCCCCAAATAATGAAGGTAAAGAACCAACCATCAAGCATTGCTTTTACTTGCGCAAAGCCTTCAGCAGATGATAAAGAGATAGATAGTGTCCACAATAAAATACCTACGGCGAAAATCATAATTACACCAGAGATACGATGTAAAATTGATGCATTAGCGGCGGCGTGCATTTTTATTGTAGTTAGATCAAGATTTACAGGACGTTGTTTTTTCAAAATTGTACCTAAGAGCTCATAGAGCCTTCTACATTTCTGCTACTTTGAATCACTCATATTAGAAATATAACAGTTGTTTATTCTATTACATTGTAATTTTAAGAGTAATCCCCCCAAGTGAAACTGAAATATCACAAGCATTAAATAACTGTTTACTGTTTAGAATGACTAAAAAGCTAAACAACGACAAATTGACCATGAAACTTCAGAACACCATGATTATATAATTGATACATAATAATTACAATTCGCTGGTAAAGTTATCTACAAAGAATTAAGATAACAATCGATAAATAGCTTCATACATCTTTATTTATTAATTTGCAAGCTATTCACAAAGAAGAAATTTTAAATTGACTTTTTACTGCTTTTTTAGGGTAGAATATATGTCTGATTTATATTCAGACATTATGATTAAGGGCTGCTTAATAATTTAAGTACAGTCGCTTATCCAGATTAATAAATAGGGGAATTATAGTATGGCTGATTCAAAAGCCTCTCTGAGCATTGACGGTAAAGTTATCGCTGACTTGCCAATTATTTCAGGTAGTGCTGGTAATGATGTTATCGACATTCGCACATTAGGTAGCGCTGGCTACTTCACATACGACCCAGGCTTTTTAGCTACTTCATCATGTGAGTCTGCGATTACATTCATTGATGGCGGTAAAGGTGTTTTACAACACCGTGGTTATGCAATTGATAGTTTAGCAAAACAAGCTGATTTCCTTGAAGTTTGTTATGTTCTACTTAACGGTGAAGCTCCGAGTCAAGCAGAATATAAAGAGTTCACTAATGTAATTACTAACCACACGTTAGTACACGAAAAAATCTCTCATTTTTTCCAAGGCTTTACAGTAGACGCTCACCCAATGGCAATGCTTTGTGGTGTTGTAGGCGCGCTTTCATCTTTTTACCATGATGATTTAGACATTACTGATGCTGACCAACGTATGCGTTGTGCACATCGTTTAATTGCTAAAATGCCAACAATTGCAGCAATGACTTACAAGTACTCATCAGGTCAACCTTTTGTTTACCCACGTAACGACTTATCTTACGCTGAAAACTTTTTAAACATGATGTTCTCAGTACCGTCAGAAGAATACGTTATAAGCCCTGTAGCTGCTCGTGCAATGGATCGTATTTTTACGCTTCATGCTGATCATGAACAAAACGCTTCAACGTCAACTGTACGTTTAGCTGGTTCATCTGGTGCTAACCCTTACGCATGTATTGCTGCTGGTATTGCTTCTTTATGGGGCCCTGCTCACGGCGGTGCTAACGAAGCATGTTTAACTATGCTTGAAGAAATTGGCGATATCTCTAACGTTGATGAATACGTATTAAAAGCGAAAGATAAGAGTGATCCTTTCCGTTTAATGGGCTTCGGTCACCGTGTTTACAAAAACTTCGATCCACGTGCTACTGTAATGCGTGAAACATGTCATGAAGTTTTAGCTGAATTAGGCATTAACGATCCATTATTAGATGTTGCTATGGCACTTGAAAAAGTAGCTTTAGAAGACCCTTACTTTGTTGAAAGAAAGTTATACCCTAACGTAGATTTCTACTCAGGTATTATCTTAAAAGCATTAGGTATTCCTACTAGTATGTTCACTGTAATTTTTGCAATGTCACGTACAGTTGGTTGGATTTCTCATTGGGATGAAATGTTATCTCAACCAGGTCAAAAAATTGGTCGTCCTCGTCAATTATACACTGGTGAGATTAACCGTGAATTTACACCGTTAAAAGACAGAGATTAATTCTTTTTCTTTCGGTTAAAAAGGCAGCTTAAGCTGCCTTTTTTATTATTTAAATATAACTTCTAAAGCGTTCAGTACTTACCAATTTTCTTGTATTTAATTCATTTTATAGCTTTTACTCACGAAACCATTAGTATTCGTATTTTGCATACTAACTATTCATATTAATTATATTACTGATAAGCATGTTTTTTCTTCAATAAAGCGCTTGTTTTGCCTCGGTATTTTCTTATTCATAAATACTATTGATTATGGTTATTTCGGTTATAAAAATGAGTAATAATTCATTTTCAAACATGATTGCCGTTCATCTATTTTACGGTATAATCCCGCGCATAAAATATAACGTAAAATTTAGCGTTTTTACCATAAAATTAGCGGTTCAAATAAGCTCATAGGAGACACTGTGTCAGATTATCAATTACGGTTTGGTGGTATTAGTCGTTTATACGGAACGTCTGGCGCAAGTATTATTAAAGATTCGCATTTTTGTGTTATTGGCATTGGTGGTGTTGGCTCTTGGGCTGCTGAAGCTTTAGCTCGCTCAGGTGTCAATGAAATAACATTAATAGATCTAGATGATATTTGTATAACCAATACCAACCGTCAAATTCATGCATTACAAAGCAGTATTGGTGAAAGTAAAGTCGAAGTAATGGCTGAACGGATTAAAGCAATTAACCCTGACTGTGTTGTTCATATGATTGAAGACTTTGTTACCGAAGATAACTTACAAATACTGTTAACGCACACTTTTGATTATGTAATAGAAGCAATTGATTCGGTTAAAATAAAATCAGCAATAATAGCCCACTGTAAGCGTATAAAACTACCTATCGTTGTTATTGGTGGTGCCGGAGGGCAAATAGATCCTACACAAATCACTATTGATGATTTAAGTAGAACTTATCAAGATCCGTTGTTAGCAAAGGTCAGAAACCAATTACGACGTGAATATAATTTTCCTCGTAATACAAAGCGAAAATTTGCCATTGATGCTGTTTACTCAACAGAGCAATTAGTTTATCCAAAAAGTGATGGGGAAGTATGTCAGGCAAAGCAAAGCAGTAGCTCAAGTGCTAGGCTCGATTGTAATACAGGCTTTGGGGCTATTACTCATGTTACGGCTTCATTTGCATTTTTCGCTGTCAGTAAAGCCTTAAGCAAACTAATTAAGAAGAAACAAAAAGCCAATAAATAGTACTTAATGTTTACAAACAAGCTGTTTAATACGCTCAACGATGGCCAATAGCCCATTTCCACGTGATGGGCTTAAATGTTGTAGTAAACCAAGTTGTTCAAAATATGTTTTAATATCAACCGCGACTACTTCGTCTTTTGTTAAGCCCTGATAGGCTAATAACGTAATATACATTAACCCTCTGATCACTCGAGCATCGCTATCTCCTGTAAAAGAGTACCTAGCATATTGATCTTGCTTCACGATTAACCATGCCTTACTTTCACAGCCCTCAATTAGGCTTTCTTCTACTCTAAGCTCTTTAGGCAAACGTTCTAACTCTTTAGCAATTAGCATAATTAAACGATGCTTGGCATCCCAAGATTTAGCAAGGGTAAAGTCGTTGATCACCAATGTCATAGCTTCTGCTGATTGCTGTGCTATTGAGCTTGCTTGTATATTTTCCCTGTTACTGATGTCTTTTAATGTGTTTGCGTCAGTTAATTCTTCATTATATTGACCGCTTTGCTTAATAAATAAGGTCAATACACTTATTAAACGATCAATTTCAGCTTTTGTATTATAAGCACTTGTTGAAACACGGATACAACCATCAACCTTTAAGTAAGTCATTAATGGCATTGCACAATGATGACCACTACGAACAGCAATATGATGACTGTCAAGAAAGCTAGCAACATCTTGATGATGAAAGCCCTTTAAAGTAAATGAAAAAATACCCACATCAGGCTTTTTATCTACAAGCCATTGTAGCGATGGTACTCCTGATAACTGTTGATACGTATAAGCGGTTAATTCATCTTCATAGACCTTTAGCGCTGCGTTATTCCACTGTAACCACTGCTCTATCGCCTTTTGAAAACCTAATACTGCAGAAATGTTAGGAGTACCCGCTTCAAATTTAAACGGTAACTCATTATATGTGGTACCAGAAAAGCTGACGTGTTTGATCATTTCACCACCACCTTGATAAGGAGGCATAGCATTAAGTACATCAAGCTTTCCGTATAAAACCCCTAAACCAGTTGGGCCGTACATTTTATGACTAGAAAACACATAGAAATCACACTCAAGTGTTTGTACATCAACTGGCACATGCGAAATGGCTTGAGCACCATCAATTAACGTTGTAATACCCAGTAATTTTGCTTTAGTGATGATTTGTTCAATCGGGTTTATTTTACCAATGACATTTGAAATATGATGACAACATACGAGTTTGGTTTTAGCTGAAAGCAGTTCGTCATAAGCTATCATATCAATCGTACCATCAGCCAATAATGGTATTACTCGAATAACAGCCCCAACCTGCTCTGCAATCATTTGCCAAGGCACTATATTAGCGTGATGTTCAGCGTAGCTAACAATAATTTCATCACCTAATTGTAAGTTTGCTCGCCCCCAACTATTCGCCACTAAGTTGATAGACTCTGTTGTACCTTTGGTCCAAATGATTTCTTTTTCACTTTGTGCATTAAGTAAGGTTTGAACTTGCAGACGAGCTGCTTCAAAAGATGCCGTTGTATTAGCACTTAATTGGTAAGAGCCACGATGCACATTTGCATTATGGGCTTGGTAATATGTGTTAATTGTATCTATTGTTGCTGACATTTTTTGTGTTGTGGCTGCGTTATCTAAGTAACATAGTGCATTGTGACTGCTGTTAACCGTTTTAGATAATAAAGGGAATTGCGCTCGAAAGGCTTCAACTTGAAAAGGCAGCATAGCAAAAAGTCACGTAAAAAATGAATGTATAAATACTTAATATCATTATTTTATCATAGCCAGACAAAACAACATTGGTTTTTTACATGAGCGCCAACATGTTATTTATAAATGTTGATCGATTAGCTGCAAATATAGAGCAGGAAATTCAACTTCGAAATACTGCAAAGTAGTTCGTTTATATAAAGGTTTAACACTCTGTAGTACATCACCTGTATCTGGGTTCACTACTTGGGTATTGTGACAAGTTAATGCTGGGTATACACCAATCGCTTCTGGTTCATTATTTACCTTGGCATTATTAATAGGTGTGCCGATTTGCCACAGTATTTCTTTGCTATCTTGCTTAGTTTTTGATGTTAATTGCGATAATAAAGAAATTTTTACTTCACTTACATGTTGATGATTATTTGTTGTTAGCGAAACCCGAGAGAGTATTGGCGTGTTTATCGTTATGTAATTTCTCCACGGTAAGAGTTTAAGCACCTTTTTTCTTATATCTGCTCTTTTACCTAGCCAATATTTAGGAATTAAACTTACGTTCAACGCTTTATGATTAGCATCATACTGACAGAAAACATGATTTTTAATTAAAGGGTATTCATCAACAAAACCTAAAAAATGGCTAAGTTCATGTACCAGCACAGCAACATTATCAAATCTATCTAAATACATAGTATTACCATGAACGTTCGCTCCGCCATTAGGTAATACAATAATAGAATGGCTTGCTACTTGATTAGTCATAAACTCAGGCCAACGCGATTCATCACATTGAATAACTTCATTATTTTCATGTGAGCATTGCAGGTCTGGCAGTGGCACATAACGTACAGGTAAAAAGCAAAAGTGCTGTGCTAACGGGTCGTTATTTAATTGTGAAATCAAGGCCTCAGTTTTTACTAAGTCATCAAGGTTCGTCGCATAAGGTTGAATAATACGAGTATGATGACATAACTCATTTATAAGCTTATTTTCATCAATATCATCTGTCCTTAAATATTGATGCATTTTTTGTGTGAAAGACATTAGCGTTTTGTCATTAGTTAATAACGGCTTAAGTAATTTAAGCTTTTGTTTATCACCCTGTTCAAGCGCTAATATGAATGCTGTTTTTAGTAATTCACTATGATGATAATACGATGCTAACAGCTCTTGTACTTGCTCATAGTTATTTTGTTTCATCAAGGCATTAACTAATGGGCTAACCGCTTGTACATAATTTAAATTTACTGATGTTGTTAACCAATATTGATATTGTTGTTGGCGCTTTTCTAACACTAGCGTGGTGACATTTTTTGATGAGTTGATAGGGTTAAAATGTTGTGCTAACTGATAAGCAACCTCACCTTGATAAGGCGCCAGCATATAAGCATAGCGTATCCACTGTTGATTATGTTCGGGAATAGCGTTAAACAGAGACATTAGCTGAATAAAGTAACCATTTTTACGTGTGTGCTGAATATCGTGTAGCGTTAAGGTTTGTGTCTTTATACTGTATTGAAGGTAGTTTTGATAAAAAAACGAGCTTGATGACAGTAACATCAACAAGCTCATTATGATGAGTGTTTTTAAATAAGAAATACGCTGAATATACATACTCGTTATTTAATCGCAATTGGTAATATTATTGCGCTATTTCTTGCTCTGTCGTTTGTTTTACCGCTTCAACATATAATAAATCAAGCTCTAATCGTGCATACCTGTGTTCAACAAATTCATATACATTGGTTGATAATGCTAAATTAAAGTATTGTTCAGCTTTTGGTAAATTACCTTCGAACATACTAATTTTAGCTAAATAGAAATACGCTTCGCATAATTTTTGAATTAACGGCATGCTACTGTTTGTTGGATCATTCGCTAAACTTAATAACTCACTTTCAGAAACCTCTCCTAAAAATAAATTAACCAGCGCATTAGCCCATTCATCATTTGAAAGCGTTGCTTTACGAGCAGCTAATTTATTTTTAGCTTCTATATCACCCGCAGCTAATTCACTAAAATATAACCAAATTGCGTTGTATGGATCATCAGGTTGAAAGCTTAAAAACTTATTTAAGTCTTCTGCGGCTAGTGCCGGTCTGTCTGCATAATAAAGTGATACGCCACGGTTTAAATAAGCATATTCATATGAGGGTTGTAACTCTAAGACTGAGTCAAATGCATTAAAGGCTTGTGTAAATTGTTGCGATAATGTCGCGTATATACCAATGAAATTATAAGCTTGAATATAATTAGGCTTTAACTTTAATGCTTGCTGAAAATCAAAAAAAGCTAAACGTTTTAAACCGACTTTATCGTAATAATTACCACGTTGAAAAAACAAACTTGCTTGTTGCTCTGCGGTTAAATCAGGCTTTTGCATTGTTTGCGTTAGGTTTGCAATTAAAAGCTCATGCTTATAATTAACCGGTAAAGGCGCGGCAATATGTAGTGTTTGCATCGCTTGTTGATGCTCGTCTGGTGTCGATGTACAACCTTGTACAAGAAGAATACATGAAAGTAATACTGAGCGTAAAATCAAAACAGATAAACCTATAACTAAACTTTAATTTAGTATATAAAAAAAAGAGCTAATAAGCTCTTTTTTTTATTCATATAATATTGTCTAACTGTAATGAATTATGTCATTAAAACAGTATCATTCATTACATTATACAAAATTACTCAGCGGCTTCAGGCGCAGCTTCTGCTGGCTTTTCAACAGCTTCTTTCATACTTAAACGTACGCGACCTTGACGGTCAACTTCAAGTACTTTAACTGTAACATCTTGACCTTCAGTTAATACGTCAGTTACTGCATTTACACGCTCTTCAGAGATTTGTGAAATGTGAACTAAACCGTCTTTACCAGGTAATACATTAACAAACGCACCAAAATCAACGATACGTACAACTTTACCAGTGTAAATAGTACCTACTTCAATTTCAGCCGTTAATGCTTTAATGCGGTTAATTGCATCTTCAGCTTGTTTACCGTCAGTTGCTGCAATTTTCACTGTACCATCGTCTTCAATTTCGATAGTAGTACCCGTTTCTTCAGTAAGTTGGCGAATAGTTGCACCACCTTTACCAATAACGTCACGGATTTTATCAGTGTTAATTTTTAAGATATGGATACGTGGAGCAAATTCAGAAATGTCTTCACGAGCAGAGTTAATTGCTTCATCCATTACACCTAATATGTGTATACGTGCGCCCTTCGCTTGGTTAAGCGCAGTTTGCATAATATCTTGAGTGATACCTTCAATTTTAATGTCCATTTGAAGTGCAGTAATACCGTCTTTAGTACCCGCTACTTTAAAGTCCATATCGCCTAAGTGATCTTCATCACCTAAGATATCTGAAAGTACAACGTGGCTGTCGCCTTCTTTAACTAAGCCCATTGCAATACCAGCAACAGAATCTTTAATTGGAACACCCGCATCCATTAATGCTAATGATGTACCACATACTGATGCCATTGAAGATGAACCATTAGATTCAGTAATTTCAGAAACAACACGTACTGAGTACGGGAATTCTTCCATTGTAGGCATTACAGCTAACATACCGCGTTTAGCTAAACGACCATGACCAATTTCACGACGTTTTGGAGAACCAACAAAACCTGTTTCACCTACTGAATAAGGAGGGAAGTTGTAATGCAACATAAAGTTGTCAGTTTTCTCACCTAAAATAGTTTCAACACGCTGACAATCACGAGCAGTACCTAAAGTAGCAGTTACTAATGCTTGTGTTTCGCCACGTGTAAATACAGAAGAACCATGCGTTCTTGGTAAAACACCTGTCATTACGTCTAATGCACGAATCATTTCAGGATCACGACCATCAATACGAGGGTGACCTTGAGTAATACGACCACGAACCACTGTTTTTTCTAAATCGTGAAATAAGTCTTTCGCTTCTTGAACGTTTAACTCAGCATCTTGTGCTAATAACGTTTCAACCACTGAATTTCTGATTTCAGCTACTTTTTCATAACGAACAGCTTTTTCAGTAATTTGGTATGCTTCGTTTACTTGGCTTTCAGAAAGCTCAGCAATTTTAGCTGTTAAGTCAGCATTTTTAACTGGCGCTTCCCAGTTCCATGAAGGTGTATTTACTTCAGCAGCAAACTCTTTAATTGCATTGATAGCAGTTTGAGATTGCTCATGACCATAAACAACCGCACCTAACATTACATCTTCAGATAATACTTGAGCTTCTGATTCAACCATTAATACTGCAGCATCAGTACCAGCAACAACTAAGTCTAATTCGCTAGTTTCTAATTCAGATTGTAATGGGTTAAGAATGTACTTACCTTCGCTGTAACCAACGCGAGCTGCACCAACTGGACCACTAAAGGGTGTACCAGTAATTGCTAACGCAGCAGACGTACCTAATAAAGAAATAATATCAGGGGCAATTTCTGGGTTAGCAGAAACTACTGTAATAATCACTTGAACTTCGTTCGTGAACCCTTCTGGGAAAAGTGGACGAATTGGACGGTCAATTAAACGTGCAATTAATGTTTCTTCTTCAGAAGGACGACCTTCACGTTTGAAGAAACCACCAGGAATTTTACCCGCTGCATACGTTTTTTCTTGGTAGTTAACCGTTAAAGGGAAAAAGTCTTGCCCTTCTTTTGCTTCTTTTTTAGCAACAACTGACACTAATACACATGTGTCATCCATTGATGCCATTACAGCAGCAGTAGCTTGACGAGCAATAACGCCTGTTTCTAATGTTACGGTATGTTGACCGTATTCAAATGTTTTAGTTACCGGAGTAAACATTTATTTCATTCCTTAGTTGAGACACTAACTTACCTATTTAAGTTAGCTCTGTTTCTTAATTTAATTTTTTGCACGGTAATTATACTGACAAAGTGGCTTTTTACTAGTTAGAAAGTCAATTAACTAAGAAATGTTATAAAAATCGGTTTTTTATTAAAGTTTTCTGCCTTACATGAAGATATAGAGAGAAGATAATATAGTTTTGGCTTTTTGATCATCATAAACGCCCAATTTTTTAGGGTGTATTGGTACATGTGATTATGTTTAACAGTAATGCATAGTCATTCAATGTATAAGCAATGAACCAGTAGAAAGTAATCACTAATTCTGCCTTAAGCTCATTGAAACAAAAGTTCACCTTGAAAAATTAATAAACTCTAGAGAACAGTATGAAAAAATTAGTCACTACATTCAGTTTTTTATCAACACTACTATTAACTAGCTGCTCTTCTAATGAAGATATTCGTGAAAAAAACCTTTGTTCAAATCCAGACAATCTAAACTCACTTTGTGAAATTAAGCCATTATTAGTACCATTAGAAATACCTAACAAAGAAATAAAAGCACCTATTTCCTATAATGCACCTATATACTTCCCTTATCTTCCTGAATATACCGAACAATTAGCATATGAATTAAAGTTATCATTAAATAATATAGAACTTGATGGAAGTATAGCTGTGAGTAACTTTGTTCTACTTAGTGATTCGATTAGAGGTGGAAGTACACTCGGTAGGCAAGTTGCAGAGCTACTATCAAGTGATTTACAAAATCATAAGTTACCAACAAGTGTTGCGTCATTGAATAACTATATTGATATCACTGAGGACAAAAAAGCGTTATCTCTTGCTCCTGTTAATATACTGAAAAAACCATCAAACATAGATACCATAAGTCTTAGTAAAAGCGAATTAGAGGATAATGAACTATTATTTGAAAAGCCTTTAGTCATATTGCCTAATATTACTTATATATGTACAGGTACCTTAATGGAAACTAAATACGGGGTATTAATTAATGCTAAAGTGATTCATCGTCAAACACATAAAATAGTAGCGTCTGCAAATAAAATACTGCCTTTATCTGTATTAAATGTTGAACTCAGTAAAAATTAAAGGACCTTAAGAACTTTACCCTTTAATTAACAACACTTCATTTTTAGTCTGTTGTATTTCTGTAGGTTTTGATGAAATCAATGCATTAGATACGTGTTCAGGTATAAAGCTTTGTGCAGAGCCAACTAACGTTTTAGTTTGCACATCAACTACTTTAGCACTCACCAAATGCCCTCGCTGATGTTTTGTTAACACTCCTGTAAAAATAAAACGTATAGGTAAACCACTCGAAATTTCTTCATAATTTCTTGTTAAAAAGAAGTCACCTTCTTCTGTAACACGAATATAACCTGTTGCTTTAAAATCAATGACAGGAATACCAAACTTATGTATTTCATGCGTTAAACTCTCTGCTATTTGATGACCTAGTAAATTTGTTGTATTTAAATCACTATCAAGTATCACAAAGTCAGTGACCGCAACTGGTGTTGAACTATCTACACCATTTAAGTTATTTACTAAGTCTTGCATTAACCTGCGAACATAAAAATTAATATCTTGGTTTTCATGTTCAACCTTATTCTTTTTAATAGCAGCTTGCTCTTGCTTAATCGCAATGAGTTGCTCTTTTCTTATTTGATTTTCTTGCAATAAATGACGGTATTTTGTGATAAAAATACTCGTAGCACCATTTTCATCAAGCACTGATGGTTTATTCAATAATTGGGGGGTACCATCATGTGATGCATAATGTTCATTAATAGCAATTTCTTTATTCAAGTTACTCGATTCATTCGAATAATGTGAACTAACCTTTTCAGGTGAAGATTCTTGTAGTAATGAACATGCACTTAAACTTAGTGATACACCTAATGTTAATAACTTATATTTGAAGTTTTTCATTTATTGTACTCCACGATATAACTGATTATCTTTCAACATTACAGTTGATTTAGCTGTCATTACATTTTTTGGAATATAGTCTGTTGCAGCAGCAATGACTTTTCTTGATGGAAGCTCAATTAACCTTGCATTAACAACTAATTGATCTTTATGTTCAACATAGTTGCCTGTTAGGAAATAATCAGCATTGATTGACGAATACAAATCATCTACTTGGCGAGATAACATTAAATCTTGGTTGTTTTTTATCTTTAAATGCTTCATTGTTTTGAATTCAATTACGTTTAACCCAACTTGTGTAGCAATTGTAATAAAGCTCTCTTGGATTTGATGGGCAATAGGCTCTGCTTTAGGCAAAGTGTTGCCATTCAATCGTTCAATAGGTAAAAAAGTGCCTATGGCTACAGCTTTATCTAAATCTATATAATTGGTTGTTAAGAAAAACTGCTCAGCCAAACGCTCAACATAATAATGAATAGCTTGAGGGCTTTTATTACTTGAAGCTGGCTTAACTGTATTAGCTTTTTCTTGTTTATATAATAATGACAATAAATTATGCTCTGGCTTTTCAACGTAAGATGCACAGCCTGACAAAAAACTACTGATTACCAAAATAGATAAATATAACGTTATTTTAATGTTCATTAACAACATACCTTTGATCGCTTTAATAAACTGCTTAGTCAACGTAGTACTTTAATTAAATTCTTTAAAGACTATATTCTGACGTATTACCACACCTTATTCTTATTGACTTAATAAAAGCACTTTTCATGCCATTAGCATAATTAACTCTCAGCTATAAAAGCTCAAAGTCATTGGGCGAGGGGCTTTTGATCTTTCAGGGTTGATTTTTGTTCAAATTAAACGCTTTTTTAGCGCGGCACTTGTAATGTAAAATAGTTATTCTATTTAAAGAGCAAGTAACAAAGTTAAAAATGCGTTTAAATGAATCGAAGACAGCATTGATGATAACTTTCTACTGCGTTATCGCTTATTTATGTAGAATAACTACACAGCATAAGCTCTGCCTTGTATAAAGACATCATCAACTGCTGCAAAAACAACCTCGAAAGTTCAACAGCCCCTAGCTCATTTTAAAAATAAGTTGTTGATGCGTTACATTTTGATCAAACGAAATACTGGTATTCACTTCTATTGGTACTTTACCAAGCAGAGGAATATTATTAATAAATACGCTTGGTGATGATTTCGCTTCTGTTTCTAATTTTTGATCACTATTCACCGCAATAAAATAACCTTTAATGTCACTATCATGTTCATAGTAAAGCCAAACTAACGGCCTTTCATCATTAAAACAGCCTAATTGAATTTCATTTGCACTGTTTACACCAATTGGAAGTACCTGTGTTTGTAATAACCAGCGCTTAGCTAAATCAATAGTTCTATCGGGCCATAAATTGCTTAGATCATTCGTGTTATAAAGTTGATCAACTGTATCATCTAATGCGAGTAACAAATTATGATGTCGGTATTTCAAATGCAGCTGACAAGGTGATAATAAAAATTGTTTGTTATTAATGGTTTTATCTATATTAGCACCAAGCGTTAAGGTGTTAAAAGTTGATAAATTAGCATTCAGCAATTGTTGATTTAAGTTTTTAATTGGCAAGGTTTGAGGCACATCACAAGACAAATGTTCATTATTGAGAAAACATTGCTGCGATGATTGCTTTTTGAATTTAGATGTTAAGTAAAATTGGCTTTGTTGATAACTTAATACCACCACATTATTTAGAAAGTTATCATGCTGTAATAAGCCTTCAAAATTGAATGACATCTGGTTGTTTTTCGTTAAATCAAATAACGTTGACGCTGTTTTAGTAGACTTTCCACCAATACGTATTTCGGTATTATCTTCTATTTGAAATACATGCCAATTGTTAACAATAACATTGCCTGTCAGCGGTTTTATTTTATCGCAGTACCCTAATCTAATTTTCTGTAGTTTTTGGTAAAACTGCTGATTTTCATCTTGAACAGTTTGCGTAAAACCTAATAAAAATTCATCAATCAAACTTAACGCATAATAAGGCTTATTAACCGACTTAAGCTGTTGAATAAGTTGCTTAGCAGTCTTATCAAATAATTTTTGTTGATAAGTACGCTGTTTTTTTTGTTTCTTTTTATTTAAGAAGATTTTGATGATGAAAATAAATAAAGTAAACATAGTAAGAGCTAAAACAATGAAAAATAAGCCATAAAGTACTAATACCGCCCATGGCGTTTTTTCACGAGTAAAACTAAAAGCGTTACCCTTTTCAAACCGCGAACTAACTTGCCATTGCTGCTGAATAAAGTAAGCATTCAATAATGCTTCTAATTGGTCACTTGGTAATAAAGACACATAGCGATACTGCTTACTGCCAGAAGCCTCATCAAGCTGATTAACGCTAGGCTCATCAGCACTCACCAACACTTCTGAAAATACTTTACTTTCTTGCTCATTAAGTAACTGCTGAACTAAATATAAACTTGAAGTATTAAAGTCATGAAAGGTTAAGCGATAGTAATAACGCCTAGGTAGATGCTGTAGCTTGGTTGTGATTACTGCGCCAGCATCACGTGCTATTTTTTTTATTTGCTGAATAAACCATTGTTGCTCACAGGCCTCAAAACAATTCACTGGCATGCCTGAAACAACAAACGTTTCTTCATGACTTTCAATTTGTTTCTTCGATAATACATCAAGCACAACACTCGTCAGTGATATTTGCCACTTGGGAATAGTGTTAGTGCTTTGGCGTTGAACGCTAAGTTGATAACGTATCATGATATTCGCATTATTTTCTAAAAACTGAATATTCTCATTTACGGCTTGCGCAAACTTCTCTTTTGAAAGCTTTTTTCCTGCACTCTCTTTAATTAACGCATTAAATTCAGGCTTTGATTTCAGTAGCAATACTTTATCGAGTACTTCATAGTTAAGCGCAATAAGCTGGCTTGCAATGGCGTGTTCAATATTTTCATTGTAAGTAAAATGAATATTTTCAATGAAGTTTTCTGATAAATTTGGCGATAATTTATTTGATGATGATTTATTTTGAGAAGTAAGTTGTGATTGAATTACGCCATAATTAAACGGTTTGTCTTGTGAGTGTTGCTTGATAGGTATGGCTTTTTTAGCCTTGATATTGGCTTGTACTTTTTCTTGGTTTATTTCGTGAATTTGATGACTTTGGTAAAATTGAGGCTGTGCCGTATTAGCGGGCATTAATAAAATACGCCACTCTTGTTCCGCATATGAAAAAGAAGAAAATAGTAAAAATAAAACACAAAAACCATTGGCTATACACATAGCCAATGGTGAACGTATTGAATGAATCAACCTTCTATACAAATAAAAACTAAGAACAAACGTCGTATTAATATAAAACCCCTAATTAATGCGTTTTACCACGTAAATGTATTTTTTTGATAGTAAAAGTATTGCCTTCAAATGTTACATGGCTAGAAAAAGAAAGCTCTGCCAGCATTTTTTGTAAATTACGATTTAACTTCGCAATTGGAATACTTGATTGATACCACACTTCTTGAAACGTATAACGCGATTCTATTGGTCGATGTGAATTATACCCTGAAAACACCACTAAATATTCTTCAATATTAGAGAAGTCAGCTAATGTAAAACCGTCAAACGCTAATACATATTCAGTTAACATGTCATTACTGTTTAATGCGTTTTCTTCTGATGATTGATAAAGCCATGATAGTTTTTCTGATAGTACCGCAGCTAAATCATTCGCTAAAATTCTAGCTTTATCACCCACTACGTCATATAAACAATTTTTACTACAACCTTGTGGTGCATTCCATAACTTACCACTATTCACTTCAAAGCTACCTAAGAACTTACCTGTTTGTACTTGTAATAACCGCCCTTCAACACGTGCTTTCACTTTTGTTGTATGCTCAAGCGCTTGTTGACTAGCAAAAATAGTAAAGATTACCACTACATCAATAGGTGGTTGACGTATAGAACGAGCAATATCAATTAATTCACTGTCGGTTCTACCAATACGCCCTTGTTTAAAAGAATCTAATGTTATTGCTGTTTCATCATATACAGTAAAGTTATGCACATGTAACTGCTCAGAAACGGTATGCAATACTCGCTGATAAACAGGGTTATTTCGAGGAACCGAGTTTTTTTGGCTGTCTTCACCTAATACTAAAACGTTTGGGTTATCAGCGGCGTTTGATAGCGTACTAAATAGTAATGCCATAAGAAAAACGCTAATAAAGCTCTTAAAACGTACCATGATTTATCCTTATAAAATATGCTCTATATTGCTTATAAATGCATTAGAGCAATTTTTTATTGTTCGTCAATTAACTAACGAAAATATCTAAATATTCGTAAAAACCTGTCAGTTGAATAACTAAGCAGGTATCAGACCATAATCGAACGAATAGAGTAATTATATCGAAACTGAACTCGGATTAACGTGTTTTGTAATACATTGTTTTTTAATTACGATAAACCTCACACTATTCATTAGCTCAAAAAGTAAATACATTACTCAATGTTGAAATTTAAGTGAATATCAAGGCGTTTTTTCTAACTAATAACTAGCTATTAGCAGGAAAACAACGTAGATAGGCGCTTAAATAGTATTGTTGAGCAAAATAACTTAATTCGAGTTTAGGTTTACTAGATTAACATTGATGTAATTGCCAGTGTTTAGCCACCTTAATACCATTAATTTGTGGTGTATTTAGTAACAATGAACGACTAGCTGATTTCACTTGTACGTGAAATTGTGCAAAAAATGACGTTAATGGCTGTCCCTTCAATTCATAACTAAGCAATTGAGCTAATCTTTGATCAAACCACTCTGGAAATAAGCGCACAGGTACAAACGACGTATTTAAGCCCTTATATTTCACTAATAAACGCTGTTCGTTGACTGACAATGATGAGGTTAGTCGTAACCATGAACTAAACGCTTGGTTGTTACTTATTGGCTGTAATACCAATAATTTTTTTTGCTGTTCAATAATGCCAAAGCCAGTGCCTAAGCACTGCTCAAAATACTGTAATACTTTTTTGTATTGCTGTTGATTACTCGGCCAAGCTAGCTCAACAACACTACTATTTTCATTTGTATGACTTTGTGTAATTTGATTATATATTTGTTGGTAATGCTTATTAGCCGTTAAATTATCGCTTTGAGTGACGTTCGTACTATTTGCTTGTTGTTTTGTTTTGAGACTATTAGGCTCTAACCTTACCAACGATGATTGTTGCAATGGCAATAGTTGCCCTGATATATCAGTAGGCTTGAATACCTTATCTGGTGCCTTAGATGGCAATTCAGTAGAAGGTTGTGACTCTAACTGAATAACCTCTGGCGGTTTAGGTAATTGAATGTGAGTGTGTGAAACTAGCGGTACAACACTCGTTAACAACACCTCACTTTTAGGGGGTAACTCATTAACTAGCTCTTCATTTAAACCATCAGCTACCTGAACCATTGAATAGATATAATACAAAAAATACAAAAGGCATAAACAAACAACCATAACAAAATAATAAGCGATATGACGTTCACACTTTTTATTCGTTAGTACATTATGAGTTAGTAAATTGTTTAAAGCTCTGTATTGCTGTGTCATTCGTTATACCAAGTTCACATGAAAGTTAACTAATTAGTTCATTAAATTATTAGTTAGAGAGTTAACTAGCAAGTAAATTAGTTAGTTAATAAAGCCAGCGTTTGTTGATTCATTTGCTTAGTAATATTCTGCAACTTTAGTTTTTGCTGTAATACTTGATCACTGCTCGGTTTATCAAAAGCACTATTAACCTTGGTATTAACCTTGGTATTAACATCACTATCAACGCGGCTAATAACATTATTCTCAACATTGTTACTCACTAAGTTAACTTGGGTTTTTGATATG
>JALZUE010000182.1 GCA_023301705.1 Alteromonadaceae bacterium
CCTCCCCGATCGGAGAGGTGGCAGAGTGGTCGAATGCGGCAGTCTTGAAAACTGTTGACTGTTAAAGGTCCGGGGGTTCGAATCCCTCCCTCTCCGCCAGTGTATTGACTAAGTAACTGAATTCCTTGGTTATTAAAGTGTAGTAATTTCTCAATTGGCCACATGCTAGGCCAGTTGAATCGGTGGGCAGGCCGAATTGTTCACCACAAGCTCAAGAAACAACCCGAAAGGTCATACAGAACCTCGATAACTGGGACATCTCTGGATTTTGGACGTCGGCCGGTGAGTTGAGTTATTCGGAATGTACAGGCTGCTAGAGAACTGGCTTTGTGATCGGATGGCTAGAACGCTTCCTTGTCGTAGGCGAATTTTTGCATCGCGTAATCGCGTGGCCACTTTCTCTCAGCTTTAGCCTTAACGGCTTTGTTGTCCGCACTAGCCATATATCCCTTCGCTGCAAACTGTTTATCGTAAGTAAATTTTTGCATTGCGAAATCTTGAGGGTATTCTCTCGCGGAAAAAGCCTTTAGCTCCTCATCATCAACCGATTGAATGTATCGCTTAGCCGCAGTCTGCTTGTCATATGTGAACTTTTGCATGGCGTAATCTTCTGGGAACTCTCGCTGAGCAAACTTAAGCGATTCGCTGTCTGAGACTGTTCCTAGGTATCTAAGTGCTGCTGTTTGCTTCTTATAGACAAAATTCTGCATTCGCTTGTCATCGGGGAATTCTCTCTTGGCGAATTCTTGAATTTCGCTTTCATAATCCCGTGATTGGGAAGCAACTGGCTTTGCGACCCAATTTGCGTAGTTTGGATGCCAGCTACAGTTTTCGGCGAATTCTCGGGTAAACCCAGAGAGCGAATATGTGTATTCGGCAACGCTACGATCAGCACGAAGAGCATTCAGTGAGAATTTATTTCCCGCCATCATTTCGCGTACGTGAAAATCGCCGTCAGTATGGGCAAACACCCCCCCATATCGCTTGTCAATGAGCAACCATTGGGCAGCTTGTTCAGCTTTCGAATCGTATTGATATCTGACATCTACTAGTTGTTCGCTTTGGTCGACATCAGGCATGTATGCAACTATCTGTGGAAGATGGTAATTGTCTTCCAGAAAGCACGATACCACCAACTCTATCTGGCTGTTAGAACCTCCAGAAGCGCTCCAAACAACCAGCCCTACGGGGTTTCCCACATTGTCGTCTGTGCCAATACCTCCGTGCCACACGGCCTTGCCATTTGGCATTTCAGACACCTCAGCGGATAACCTTCCAAATAATTCATTGGGCCAAGTGCCTTCTTCTGCTGCGCTAGTGATGTTTGTGTGCAAACACGTTGGCAAAAATAGGGCAACAGTAAGGAGCGGCTTCATTAGACTATTTCCTTTTAATTCTGAAGGGAGGGTACACACTTGAAAGTACTGGAACTTTCAGAATGGGTCAACTGTGAGAGATGTGGATCATGTCTTTCCCTCTCATAGCGTTTAGAGGTCGCTGACCCGATGTGCCGTGTGTATTCACTTTCGTGGATGCGCGGTGTCCGTTCTTTCTAGTGGGTTCTTCCCTGTGATTATCAGGTAGGCAAATCACAATGCCCGAGTTTCTGTTCAAGCTTAATTCGCTGCCTCTGCTGGCTTGATAGATAATTATCTCCGGAGTTTGGTTTGTACAGTTCGTCAGCTTGTCTAAGCGTGTGCTTACGCTTCTAATATACCCTCAACGTCCAATAGGCTTAAGTAATAGCACGCTGGCAGCGCATGAAGCCCAAGCACGCAAAGCTGTATAAGGGCGGACTTCAAATTCTGCGCCTGTTCCGTCGTCGAGCCTGAACAAGTATTCATCACCTACGTGATAACCAATGGCCGGTTCAATCCACCCACTCGGCCCGAAGTAACAACTGACAATCACTAATACATTGTTGCGGTCGGTTGATTGTGTTTCTAGTTTTTCAATTTGGCGTTTTAGCATTGCTTCTACTCCGGCTGTACCGCATTAGCTTTAGGTTGGCTTCGTAGATGCGCGCAGCTTCTTCGAGTGACGCATCTTTCGGAATTGATACCAGCACCAAGTGATCGGGCCGTTGTTGCTTCAATCGCTCAAGTCGCCGTTTTATCGAGTTCCTTTATCCATGCGGCTTGTATGTCTCTCAATACCTCTTCAGGGCTACGCGTATATATAAACGGTTCGATTCCTTGCTCAGTACAAAACCTCTTGAGGTATCCGTCTTTGATATCATAAGGCTCTGGCTGCTTGTTCGCCTCTAACTTTTCAAGCCTGTGTTTAATTGTCATTTCTGTTTAACCTCCAGTTGTTCAATGCGCTCAACTAAATCTTCTACCTCTCGGATCTTTGACAAGCTGGCCAAGCCTGCAAGCATTTGCTGTGCTTGCACTTGTGTTGTTGAGTAAGTCATCAGATAGTCCTTTGGTTAGTTCGTTTTGCGAATTACTATTTTTCTCAGACGTAAGCGCGTTATTCACCTGCATATCGTTTGCGTTGTATTGTTCACCTACATATTAAAATGTGAGGGTGCCGTATGGCGCTCACAGCCTCGTAAGTGGCTCTGCACTGGATTTTCTGCTCTCAATGTGAACTTCAAGCCATAGGTCAGAATGCTCTGTCATGTGAGTGCCTTCGGTGCCAAAAGCGAGCTGCACCATGTGCTTAAACATTTTATCGAGCGTAACGAATTAAATGAGTAGCGCAGATTCCCCAGTGTCACCTGACTCAGTTTTTTGTCTTAGTTGCGCCAGTAGCGAAATAAAATATAGCGATTTCTCCCCAAGTACTCCCGCTTTGTTCAGCATATTGTGTGTATTTGTACCGCTAAAAACTGGTGACGAAACCATGTCTGCGATAGCCGCGTCAGCAGATTGTTCAGGTTTTCGTTTCAATGTTACCTTGTTGTTATCGGTCATTTGGAAAGCGCCTCTTGTTTGTTGTGGGGCTGAGCACAGATCGACTTGGTAGCATGAAGAATTGTAAAGTTTGTTCGTTCGCTCCAGTGCCACTTATCTTTACTCTTGGACCATCAATTAATCGGAGTTTGCGCTATTTGCAAAATATTGCAATCGTTCTCGGTGCATACATTGTCAGCAATACTGCCTACAATTTACCGTCAAGTTGTGGCTCTATATCTCTACTTATTATGCTTCAATAGCTAAGGCTCTTGGCCTCTCTCACCCTAACCACAGAAGAAACGGATGGTTCAACTAGCAGCAGTAATTATTGTCATTATTGGAGTCATAATTCTCTGGCCTTTTATTCTAGGTGCCGTTCTGATTCTGCTCGGGTTATTAATGATGTTTTGGAAGGTCATAGTAGGAGTAATAGTGTTGGTTTTCGTGGTGGGAGTTGCTGGTGCTATGCTTCCGTTGCTGATAGGTAACGGAAATTCTCGTCCAATCAATAAATCAGACGATGGGGCTGCCGACTTAGAGTGGGAAAATCACCTTGCCAACCAACGAGCGATAGCAATTGCAGAGCAAGAAAGAATATCGAAAGACTTCGCCGAGAGGCCATTACAAAAACATTATGAAGCCGTACCTGAGCATCTAAACAGGTTACCAAGAAAGGGAAAGCACGACCTAGACAATTACATTTATGATGTTCTATCGCCTCTCCTTGAAAAGTGGAAAGCATCTGCGTCAGAAGAATTTGGATATCAAGATTCTTGTCAAGGAGAATTCTTGAAAGTGTTTCTTGAAGCCTTGCCAACACATGACGTTTCGAGGATGGAGATGCATCAGTTGGAGTGGGCCTCAAGTAAAGTTCGCCACCATTACGACCAACGACGTGGAGTTTCTAGCTAGCTCTACACCTGACCTATTCGCCATCTCGATTGCCTTGTCAGTCGGTGGATTCCGAGGTGTGTTTATTGCACTCGATCTTCAAGTAAATCTCAGATCGATGAACCGTCACGTCAGCCGGCGCTTGTATGCCTAGAAATTTGCTAGCTAGCCCGTCTGAACGCTTGAGCTAAAGCTCAGGCGGCCTGTGAATCAGTCTACTTCTTTTTATCGTCGGCTTAATCTTCTCAATCATCATTGCCTCATGTTTGTGGTACTCAGTGATAGGGATAAAGTCGGGCAATTTGCCTGGCTTTTACTTATATCAAATGGCACCAATTCACTAGGTCAAAGCGCAACAATCTGTAGTTCTAACCGGCAGGTGATGTTATGAAACGGTGGGACTGCTCTTGCCTTTTAAGGTGGTAGATAAATCGGTGTTTGCTCTTATAAATCAGCAATTATCAGAATCGTTGTTGCCGCTAGAGCTAGCAGAGTAATCGGGCTTGCCATTGTCGACCTTCGACATTCCTGTGCAGGCCAAAGCGTAACGAAATCCAAGCATGGTGCTAGAAATTGCTAGGTTCGCAGACTGTAAATTTTTAAAGTTGCTTGACATAGCCAATTTACATGGCCTTCAATCCAAAGCCCGCCGTTGTCATTTACACACCAAGATCGTTGGTCAACCAATGAATTATGTAGACGAGTTGTTGCTATGAAATGCCATTCTGGACACGACTATGGTCGAGTGGCTAATGCTTTACTTGAGTGATCAATGCAATTTTAAAAAGATACTTGGGGACGTTTTTTGATACCCTATAAAACGACATTTATAGATTGCGACATTGAACGGAGTTTTTGTATCGTGAGTTATCGTCTTGTATTTGCAGTATCGACCGCCATGTTTCTGTCAGCATGCGATGGCTCTTCATCCTCTGATTCTGAGGAAATGTCCGTGGATCCGGTAATCTCTAATCCGGTTGATGCTGATCCTGTTGAGTCAGATCCTGTTGAGTCAGATCCTGTTGACTCGGATCCAGTAGATCCTGACCCTGTTGATTCAGACCCTGTTGCGTCAGATCCAGCAGCTCCTGACCCTGTTGATTCAAATCCTGTTGACGCAGATCCAGTAGATCCTGACCCTGTTGATTCAGATCCTGTTGCGTTAGATCCAGCAGATCCTGACCCTGTTGATTCAAATCCTGTTGAGGCAGATCCAATAGATCCTGACCCTGTTGATTCAGATCCTGTAGAGGCAGATCCAGTAGATCCTGAACCTGTTGATTCAGATCCTGTTGAGGCAGATCCAGTAGATCCTGACCCTGTTGAGGCTGATCCTGTTGAGGCAGATCCAGTAGATGCTGATCCTGTTGACCTTGACCCAGTAGATTCGAACCCAGTTGATCAAGCGCCTGTGGTGGATGTAAGTCTTGGAGCAACGAATAATTTACGTGGGGTGGTTTATAACAACGCTGAAATAGAAATCTTCTGGGATCGTTCGTCATCTGAAGCTGAAGTCATTGCCTATCAGATTGAACGCAATGGTGATGTCTTAGCACCAGCGAGAGATGGACTTAGCTACTTCGATGACACCGTGGAGCCTGGCCAAAGCTACACTTACGAAGTGACGCCTTTGGGTGTTGAGAATTCGATTGGTTCAGCAGCGCAAATAATGTTAGTAACTCCACCGAACATACCTGAAATTTCTGCTACCAACGTACTGGAGAGATTCAATTATTTGATCTCGCTGGCTAGTAGTGAATCAGTTACCAACTCGCTGAATGTGCCACCGCCAGAAGCTGGAGGCAATACGAGTTCCGAAAGTGGTCCCGATGGTGTTGAAACAATCTATGAGTGCACTGTGAGTGGCAGGAGAATAAGTCGGCAGAGTAGCAATGCGGTGCCATTTTCGTCGACCACGTATGAAGCTTGCAGGTCGAGTGAAGCCTACGTTAATACATTGATCTCGGGGAGTTTCAGTTCTGCAGGAAATCTGTCTAGCGCCGCTTTGAATAGCGGGTTCGGAACCGATCGTGCTTGGTCCGATGTCAGCGTGCTAAAGAGCGATCAACAGCTAATTGAGTTTTCAGGATTCGTTAATGATTTCAGTGGAAGCGCCGGAGATTCTGAAAGTTGGAGGCTAGAATATGAAGCGACGGCTTTTGAAGGTAGGACGGACCTAGCCGTTGCAATATCTGTCTCTGATGGAACTACTAGTGGAGACCCTCGGGCTGTCTATGCTCGAACATGGCGAGCGGACATAACTATTCAATCTCCAATCACAAACAATAGACTCATAGTTTTGGAGACAGTGGAGCCTTTCTCATCTCCAAACACTAACGGTTGCTACGAAACTGGAAATCTAGTCGCAACTGCTGTCGATGGAACGAGACTAGAGGTTGACGTCGACACGGGTAACCTTGCAACGTTTTACCTAGATGCTATTGTTGATGGTGAGGTCTTTAGGCAAGAGCTTTTCTGGAGCGAGCATGTTCAATCTAACGACCTGCTAACCGATGCTTGTGGCTAGTCAGTCAGTGGATTCGGCGGCGTACTTTTCGTGCTCAATTTTTGCGTAAATCTCAGAGCGATGAACTGGAACGTTAACTGGCGCTTGAATGCCCAGCTTCACAGTGTCGCCAGATATTGACAAAACCCTGACCTCTATATAGTCGCCAATGGTTATCACTTCGTGTGTATTCCGACTAAGTACCAGCATATTCGATTCCTTTCGATGGTTAGCTATTCATCAGCGTACAGCCGTCGGCCAGAATTAACAGCCAACGGCGTCACGCTTCAAGCACTCAAGACAGATGCTGCTGGCAAGGGTGTTCTGATAAGCGTCTGCGGTTTGTCGAGGCCGCGTTTACATGGCCCAGCCCACGCACCCGTTAGCAAAGCGCGTAAGGTTTTAGGGTCGCTTGCATGTCCACACAGTTGTAAAAAACATGAATCATCATCACTAGCAACAACAGCGTCGATGAATGCCGACATGATGAATCCTCGGCTGCTATCAATTCCCCTGATTAGTTGGTAAGCCCGATTTCTCCTAGTTCGTATTCACCTGCTTCAGGCATGTTAGAGCGCTGCCAGCGCTTATTTGATTGCGCAGACAGCAGAGCAGGGTTATTAAAACTGAAGCTTTGAATTTAGCCATCGTGTGC
>JALZUE010000183.1 GCA_023301705.1 Alteromonadaceae bacterium
TTTAGTCTTTTTTGAATTAAAAGCACACCATACCGACATCCGCAGTGCCTACACCGCCAATCTGACGGATTATAAAGATACCATTCCACACCTTTTTCACAGCAACGCTTTTGTCATCCTAAGCAACGGCACTGACGCCAAAGTCGGCACAGTCACGAGTCCATACAAGTTCTTCTTAGACTGGAAACGCATCGAAGAAGGCGATGAAGGAGTCGTCGCTTTGGATACCATGCTGCGCGGTACTTGCGAACGGGCACGGCTCATGGATATTTTTGAAAACTTCCTTTTGTTTGATACTTCGGCAGGTTCGATTGTCAAACTCATGGCAAAGAACCACCAATATATCGGCGTCAATAAGGTCATTGAAAATGTGCGCGACATTGAAGACTTAGAAGGAAAATTAGGCGTTTATTGGCACACCCAAGGCAGTGGCAAGTCTTACTCTATGGTCTTTTTGTGTGAGAAAATCCACCGTAAATTGGGTGGTGCTTATACTTTTCTGATTATTGCTGACCGGACCGAGTTAGAGGGACAATTGTACGATACCTTTTCGGGTGTCGGCGCGGTCGATAACAAAAACCTCATTGCTGGTAAGAAAAAAGGCATGACGGGACGCGACCACTTGCGGGAGTTGTTGAGCGAAAATCACCGGTATATTTTCTCTTTGATACACAAATTCTCTATTGACCCCAAGACAGAGACCGAATATCCCTTAATTACCGAACGAAAAAATATCATCGTCATCTCCGACGAGGCACACCGTACCCAAGCCGGTACTTTTGCGCAAAATATGCGTTTTCGTGCGCTACCAAATGCCTCCTTTTTGGGTTTTACGGGTACGCCGATTATTCAGGAGGAAAAAGAAATTACAAAAAATATCTTTGGAGGCTACGTCTCGACTTATGATTTTAAGCGGGCGATAGATGATGCCGCTACCCTACCCTTGCGTTATGTGAATCGTGGCGAAAAATTGGATATCGAAAATCCAGAACTGGACGAACAAATGGCAGAAGTTCTCGAAAATGAGGATTTGGACACCGACCAAAAGAAGAAATTGGAGTATCTTTTTTCGAGAGACTACCCTATTTTGACTTCTGAGCCGCGTTTGAATGCCATTGCCAAGGATTTGGTTTGGCACTTTAACGAACGGGGCTATCAAGGAAAGGCAATGTATGTCGCCTTGGACAAACCGACTGCCGTGCGGATGCATGATTTGATACAAAAGCATTGGGCGGAATATTTAACGGCATTGCAGGCAGAAATCAAAGCCTCGACAGACATACAAGAGGCGGCAGATTTACAAAGAAAATACAATCGAGTTGAAGCAACTGAAGTTGCGGTGGTGGTCAGTAGTGAACAGAATGAAGTGGATAAGTTTCGGAAATTAGGATTGGATATTGCGACGCATCGTAAGAAGATAGTGGAGCGCAATATGGAAAAGGAATTTAAAGATGCGGAAAATCCGTTTCGTTTGGCGATTGTTTGTGCGATGTGGATTACCGGTTTTGATGCGCAATGTGTTTCGACCGTTTATTTGGATAAACCTATCAAGGGGCACACGCTGATGCAAACTATCGCACGCGCCAATCGGGTGTATGACGATGAAAAAGAAAACGGTCTGATTGTCGATTATGGCAATGTCTATAAGCAATTGGAAAAAGCCTACTCTATCTACGGCGAGGGGAAAACGGGTGGCAAAGGGCAAGACAGTGGTAAACCTAAACCGGACTTGTCAGAATTGGCGGAAGAATTGAAAAAAGCCATTAATGATGTTAGAAAATACTTGCGAGACCACGGTTTTAGTTTGACGAAATTGTATAACGCGCGGGCTATGGATAAAATCTCGCTGATACCGAAAGCGGCGGATTGTATTTCTTTAAATCAGACGACGCGCACCAATTTTGAATTTATGGCGCGGCACGTTTTCCGTAAATATAAGGCGCTCTTTCCTGAGCAGGAAGCCAAGCCATTTTTGCCAGCTTATAACGCAATTGAGGCGATATATAGTCACATGAACCAGAAGGTAATTTCGGCGGATGTAACAGTTGTTATCCGTCATTTGCAAAACTTAGTGAGTGAGAGTGTTTCGATACAAAAAGACAAAGCGGAGGAGATAGAACCAGTATTTGTAGATTTGGCAAGTTTGAACTTTGAACAACTCAAAGCAGCCTTTGCCAAGGCGGCGCGAAAGAATACGATAGTTTTTGATTTGCAGGCAGCTATTCAGCAGAAACTCAATCAGATGATGCAGGAGAATCCGCTGCGTATTGATTTTTACGAACGCTATCAAAAAATCGTGGAGGAGTACAATCAAGCAAAAAGTCAGATTGATATTCAGAAGACTTTTGATGACTTGACGGAATTTGTCCAAGGTCTATCAAAAGAGGAAGGTCGGTTCATTGAAGAGAATGTCGAAAATCAAGAAGTGCTGGCGATTTATGATTTGTTGAAAGAAGGCAAAACACTGACTAAGGCAGAATTGAAAACGGTCAAAGAGGTTGCTGCTAAAACCCTGACTGAATTAAAAGCAGAGAAACTAAAAGTCGAACAATGGCGGGCGAGTCGTCAGATAAAAGCGCAGGTTAGGAATACGATATTTGAGCAGTTGCTTTATTTGCCTCAAGATTCCTATTCTGATACGGATGTTGATATGAAGGCTTCGAATGTTTATCAGCATATTTATTCGAATTATTCTGGTGGTGGGGCGAGTGTTTATGCGGGTTAAGTTTTGTGTTTTTCGGTTCTCAATAATTTAAAAATTCCGTTAGGGAATGTATTCAAAATCAGCCTTTGCTGACTGTAGCCCTTTCCTCTAAGGCAAGTTCGCAATCACTCTAAAAAAACATGCTCTTCCCTGACATAAACATTTATCGGCTATTGCTGACACTCTAACCAAATACTCATTATCTAAAAGTAGCCTTTGCTGACTGTAGCACTTCCCTCTAACGTAAGTTTGTAATCACTCTAAAAAACATGCCCTTTCCCTAACCTAAATATTTATCGGGTTTTGCTGACACTTTAACTAAATGTAGTTTGTCAAAAAAAATAGCTTTTGCTGACTTATACCCTTTTCCCTAACGAAAGTTAACAGTCGCTCTAGAAAGTTCTAATTAACAGACGGAAACGGATGCCTACTTTTGCTGACACTCTAACCAAACGCCCTTTATCAAAAAATAGCTTTTGCTGACTATAGCCCTTTTTTCCTCTAACATAAATTGGCAATCCCTCTAATGAAAATATATTTTCCTACCAGACGGAAACAGATATCTACTTTTGCTGACACTCTAACGGAAATGTAGTTTATCAAAAAATAGCTTTTGCTGACTTACACCCTTTTCCCTAACGTAAGTTGGCAATCGTTCTAATAAAAATATATTTTCCTACCAGACGGAAACAGATGCCTCCTTTCGCTGACACTCTAACCAAATACTTTTTTCCAAAAAATAGCTTTTGCTGACTTAGACCCTTTTCCCTAACATAAGTTGACAGTCCCTCTAATAAAACATGCCCTTCCCTGACTTAAACATTTATCGGGTTTTGCTGACACTCTAACGAAATGTAGTTTATCAAAAAATAGCTTTTGCTGACTATAGCCCTTTTTTCCTCTAACGAAAGTTAACAGTCGCTCTAAAAAATTCTAATTAACAGACGGAAACGTTTTTAGGTCATATGCTGACTGTATACCAAAATGGTCTTTATCCAAAATCAATTTTTGCTGATACTCTAACCAAACGCTCTTTACTAAAAAATAGCCATCGCTGACTTATACCCTTTTCCCTAACGAAGGTTAGTAATCGTTCTAATGAAAACAGATTTTCCTATCAGACGGAAACAGATGACTACTTTCGCTGACACTCTAACCAAACGCTCTTTATCAAAAAAATAGCTTTCGCTGACTATACCCTTTTCCCTAACATAAGTTGACAGTCGCTCTAGTGAAAACATATCTTCCTACCAGACGGAAACGGATGCCTGCTTTCGCTGACACTCTAACCAAACGCCCTTTATCAAAAAATAGCCATCGCTGACTTACACCCTTTTCCCTAACGAAAGTTGGCAGTCGTTCTAATAAAAATATATTTTCCTACTAGACGGAAACAGATGACTACTTTTGCTGACACTCTAACGAAATGTAGTTTATCAAAAAATAGCTTTTGCTGACTTAGACCCTTTTCCCTAACGAAAGTTGGCAGTCGCTCTAATGAAAATATATTTTCCTACCAAACAGAAACAGATATCTACTTTTGCTGACACTCTAACCAAATGCTCCTTATCAAAAATTAACTTTCGCTGACTTAGACCCTTTCCTCTAACGTAAATTGGCAATCGCTCTAATGAAAATATATTTTCTTACCAGACGGAAATAGATGACTACTTTCGCTGACACTCTAACCAAACGCACTTTATCAAAAAATAGCTTTTGCTGACTTACACCCTTTTCCCTAACTTAAGTTGGCAATTGCTCTAATGAAAATATA
>JALZUE010000184.1 GCA_023301705.1 Alteromonadaceae bacterium
ATTAATTTCAATTTGTTTCATTATAAGTGTATAACAAAAAATGCAGAATAAGTAATCATTATATTTAGGAGGGAATTAACTGTTATTAATAAAATCGATAATATGTTTAATAGCATTCTAGTTGCAAAAAAAGAATGCTATTAATTTTACCAAGCTTAAACTTAAGGGTTACTTGATAACTTTAATTGTATGCTGAAGTGAATTATAACCTTTACTAGCAAGCCATATACCTGTGTTGGCAAATTGAATACTGTATTCTGGTCTCTGAGCAATAATGCCAGAATTGCTTGTATCTGACACATTTAAAAATAGTTCATAATCACCTGCATCAACTTCTTCTGTAAGCGTTAGATTTTCATTGATAACTATATCGTACTCTGGTGTCCAATGACGGATATCATACTTGTCTTCATCTAACGTTATTTTTACTTCTTTACCTGACTGTTTATGTTTTAATACTACGTTTAACGTCATAGGAAACATAGGAGCAGTAAAGCCTGTATTATCAATGGTAAGATGAATGTTTAATTTTTCATTTTTCTTAATTATGTTCGAAAAACGACCTTCTTTTAGTGTTAATCGATAGCCAAGTCTGCGTTTTATATCGGCCATACAACCTTCAGTTTCCCAGTCATTATTTACAAGGTTGTTGTAAGCTGAGTTTAAATAGGTGTAATTAAATCGATCAATAGTACCAACTACATCGTTACTACAATCGTTTTGCGGTGAATAATCAGCATCATGACAAGTTTCACCGCCAACTAATGTATAACGACTATTCTGAGCCTGGTGCTCTTTTAATTGACTTACAACTTCAGGGTTATTAATCGGAGGATGATTTGAAGAGCCGTAATCAGCAAAGGTTCCCCAATCATCTGCAGTAGCAAGAAAACAGTCATTATATAGTCCAACTCTTGATACATCACTTCCATCAAAAGCTTGCTCTATACTTAAAGGTTTTACTGTTACTGGTGCCGATGGACCATGAGCAAACTTCTGAATTAATTGCGGTTTACGTACCTGTATCATCATTTCTTTTGGTGTTGCATCTAATAGTGCTTTTACGAGGTCAATTCTATTTTCCCAATCTTTGTCATATATAACACCTTGAGTATCAAAATCTCCCCAATGATCAGTAAACATCATTTCTCCCCAGGTACCTATGAACCCTGCTTGCCAACTCAGTACAACGTCGCTATTTTCACGTATTACTTTTGAAACTTGTTCTATATGAGCTAAAACAACTTCTTTATTTGCATCACCGTAAGGAGGACATATCCAGCTTCCACAATCACCTGTAGGAGCAGTATTATTATAAGAAAAGCGAACTAAAAATTTTACACCAGCATCACGAGCTGCCACAAAATCATTTTCAAGTTGCTTTAGAAATTCCGCCGATAGAGTTTTCTTATCAACGTAGCTATCGAGAATATATTGACGTAAGAATAGTGTATGACGAATAGTGTAATTGCCGCCGTCAGGAACCGTATAAGTATTGCGTAATTTTGATAATTCTTCAGTGGTTACAGGTGTGAAATTACTGCTTTTTGTAGCAAAAGGGTAATAAAAGCCACGACCAGGGTTTTGAATATCTTCAACAGAGCTTTGGTAATGAACTTCTGATCTTTGATGTTCTGCTGTTTTTTTAGTTGTATTGATACACCCTGCGACAATACTCATGCAAACTAAAATATAAGTTGTTCGTCTAAAAACGTTAATCATTTTTCTTCCTTACTATCGTATTAATTACCGATTAAATAATAACTAATTCAATCGTCAAGTTAAAAGTATAACAATCAATTAAAACATAAAGAAATACTTTGTGTTTTTTTATTTCTTTTTATTTCGTTTTGTATTGTTATTTTACTTTTAACTAGGTAATCTAAAAGAAATCAAAAAATATCATAAGTAAGAGGGTATTAAATGAAAGACTTGAACCGTCGTGAATTTATCAGAACAGCAGCACAATCAGCTGCAGTATTAGGTTCTGCTGCTGTTATATCTGGCTGTGATACAGCAAATAATAATGAAACACCTATACTTAAACAACAAGGTGAGTCTGTTATGGGCTTGGTTGTTGCTAAAATGGACACTGTACGTGTCGGGTTCATTGGTGTAGGTCAACGTGGTTCTGGTCACGTTAAGCATTACTGTCACTTGGAAGGCGTAGAGATTAAAGCTATTTGTGATACAGATCAAATAGTTATTGATAATTCAATTAAGTATGTTACCGAGCAAGGTTTTAAAAAGCCAGATGTTTATACCGGTTCAGATAATAGCTATCGTGAGCTACTTGCACGTAAAGATATAGATATTGTTATTATTGCAACACCATGGAAATGGCATACACCAATGTCAATTGAGACGATGGAAAGCGGTAAACATGCATTTGTAGAAGTACCTGCGGCAACAACATTAGAAGAGTGTTGGCAATTAGTTAATACGGCTGAACGTACACAGAAAAACTGTATGATGATGGAAAATGTTAACTATGGCCGAGAAGAACTCATGGTATTAAACATGGTTCGTCAAGGTGTATTTGGTGATTTACTTCATGGCGAAGCGGCTTATATTCATGATCTTAGATGGCAAATGAAAGAAATAGATCGTAAAACCGGCTCATGGCGCACTTATTGGCATACAAAACGTAATGGTAATTTGTATCCAACGCATGGTTTAGGCCCTGTATCGCAATATATGAATATTAATCGTGGCGATAGATTTGATTATGTTACATCTACGAGTTCACCAGCTTTGGGTCGTGCAGCATATAACCAAAGAGAATTCCCTAAAGACCACCCTAGAAATAAACTTAAGTTTATAGCTGGTGATATGAATACCAGTACTATAAAAACAGTGAAAGGACGTACTATTATGGTACAGCATGATACGACAAGTCCTCGCCCTTACACTCGACATAACCTTATTCAAGGGACAAATGGTACCTTTGCTGGTTTCCCTAATCGAATAGCCTTGGAGAGCCCTCCTAAAGAGATATCAGCTCTTTACCAAAAAGAATATAAACAAAAGTTATTACAGTGGGAAGTTAACGGTAGAAAAGGAGATAAGCCGGTTGAACCTAGCTTTCACCATTGGGATAAAGATATGGATAAATGGTTTGAAGCTTATGATCATCCATTGTGGGTTCGTATGGGAGCTGAAGCTGAACGAAACGGTGGTCATGGTGGCATAGACTTTTTAATGATGTATCGTATCGTTTATTGTTTGCGTAATGGTGAACCATTAGATCAGGATGTATATGACGCTGCAGCATGGTCATCTATATTCCCTCAAAGTATCGCATCTGTGGCTGATCGTAGTAATAGTAAAGATATTCCTGATTTTACTCGCGGAGTTTGGGAAAAAGCAAAACCTCTAGGTATTATAACTTAGGCTCACTGTAGTTCGATTAATTAATAAATCTCATGATGAAAAGTAACCTTTTATTTTTGTCGTGAGATTTACTCAATCAATGTTTCACTTGATAATAACTTCTTAATCCTTTCCTTAAACCTATCATTTTATTTCATTTTGTTTTTTTATATAAAAGTTGTTGAGTTTATCATTTCAGTTTGTTAGTGTTTGTATTACTGAAATATAAAAATAATAAAGCAGTGAAAGGTAACATGAAAAATTACATTCAAGGGCAAGTAAAACTATGATTAATCAATTTAAAAAAAATACGCTAGGAATAGCAATAGGGCTTACTTTAAGTTCAGGTTATGTTTATTCAGCAGAAACAGATGTTGAAATAGATGCAGAAACAGATGTTGAAATTATATCGGTTACTTCTTCGAAAGCAGGCTTCCTTAAAGCACAAGACATTAAACGTGATGCAAGTTCTATCATCGACGGCATAACAGCAAGTGAATTGGGTGTGTTTCCTGATGCAAACGTAGCTGATTCTTTGTCACATATAACCGGTGTAACAATTAGTAGAACTACTGGTGGCGAAGGTCAAAGCGTAAGTATTCGAGGTTTAGGACCTGAATTTAGTATAGTGACTATTAATGAACGTATTCTGGCAACAGACGCTACAGGGCGTGAATTTGCTTTTGACGTATTACCATCAGAAGTTATTTCAGAAGCTTTTGTTTTTAAATCAGTTACAGCTTCCCAGCTAGAAGGAAGTATAGGTGGTGCAGTAAACCTTGTAACAGCGAGACCTTTAAATAAAAAAGGCACTCATGGTTCGGCTTCATTAACAGGACAATATGGTGAGCAGGCTGATAAATATGGCTATAAAATTACAGGCGTAGGCTCACATACTTTTGCTAATGACACTATGGGGGTTTTATTTTCTGCACTTTACAGCAGAACACCAACCCGCACCGACGAACTTTCATCTAATACTTTTGGTTCAGGTACCAGTGATAACTTTACTAGGGACTTTAATGGTGACGGCCTTACCAATGATCCTGCAGATAGAGAGTTACTTTTCCCTGGCACTATAGCCTACAGAGCAACAGAAGAAGATAAAGAACGTACTGCTATTTCTGGTGCATTTCAATATCGACCTAGTGATGATTTAGACGTTGTTGTTGATGCCCTTTTTACTCGTTTAAATACACCTAAAACAGGCTTTACAGCATCATATTTCTTCCCGGATAGTAACAATTTTCGAGATTTAGAGTTTAGTGGCCCACGAACCGAATTAAACCCTCAAGGTATTTTACTTTCAGGTGTAACGGTTGATAATTTACGACCACAACTTGTAACCGCAGAAGAGTTTCGTGTTGTTGATACTTTTAATATTGGTATTAATGCTGCTTATAACCTTACTCAAAATTCTACTCTTAAAGGTGACCTTTATTTATCAACCGCAACACGTGATGCGGGCGGTAGAGATCGCTTTGTAGTTGCTGTACCTAACCCAGAAGTTGTTGGCTCAACAACGGCAAGAGTTACTTTATCGCCTAGAGAATTACCTAGTATTGATTTTAATTTTAATGACAATGCTGCAGGTATTAGTGAAGTAAGTGACTTAGTTGGTAATGACCAATTCGGGCCTCATTTTACCCAACTTGAAGGTGTTGATGTTGATGATGAAGTTATTGGTGCTTCTCTTAAATATGAATTGTTTTTCAATATCCCTGTTTTAACAAGTACGGAATTCGGCGTTGTATATAATAAACGTACAAAAGAACGTACTCAGATTGATAATGTTGATACAAGGTCACTCTTTAGTAATGCTCCATTTACTTTTGCAGATGTTGGTGTTGATGTTGTTCAAGCGTTTCCTTTTGACAATTTTCTTGACAGTGCTGATGGTGATTTTCCTCGAGAGTTTGCTGTTTTTGATGTAGAACAAGCATTTGAGGGCATTAGAGCTTCTGAAAACGACCCTGATATAATAAACCCTTTAACAGGCTTGCCTTTCGTTGAAGGTTTTTCTGATGCATTATTCCCAACCTTTAATCCAGACTTGTCAGGTACTGTTGAAGAGGAAACTATTGCAGCTTATATACAAGGGAACTTTGGTATCGATTTTAAAGGAATGTCTTTAACGGGTAACGTAGGCCTTAGGTATATTGAAACAGAAACGACATCATCTGGTTTCGATTCGCCAATTGACTTTATCGACCAATCGCCAACTAACATTTTTGCTCGTATAGTGGTAAATGGTGAAACAACGCCTATTTCAATTAAAAATGATTACAATGAACTTTTACCATCAGTTAATTTACAACTTGCAGTAACTGATGAATTAAGTATTCGTTTCGCTTATGCAGATGTGATATCAAGAGCTGAAATTGATAAATTGTCTACTCAAGTTGATACATCAGCACCAACTTTTGGTCTTTTTTCGATTACTCAACTAGGTAACCCTGATTTAGATCCTGTTACAGCTAGCCAAGCCGATCTATCTATTGAGTGGTACTATAAAGAAGGCTCTTCAGTGACTGCTGCCGTTTTTTATAAAGATATAAAGGGCTTTGTACAAGATGGACAAGATGTATTCTTAAACGATAGAGAGAATGCTCCTGTTATCAGTGTTTTAAACCCAAGACCATTCGATCCTCAAGGCTTTGAAGATGTTACCTTTAGTGTTCTTCGCCCAGAGAATTTAGATAAAGCTGAAGTGTTGGGTATTGAGCTTTCTTTCCAGCACTTTTTTGAATCAGGTTTTGGTATTACAGGTAATTACACTTACATTGATACTGAGGCTACATCAGATGGATTTAAAGTAGGTGTATTAGAAGGTGTTCCAGATACTTCATACACGTTGAACCTCTTATATAACAATAGTTTTATGAGTTTAAACCTCTCTGCATCTCATACCGAAGCTTTTATAACCAGCCATTTTTCATCATTAAATACACCTAATGATGAAGGTGGAGTAGACAGTGTCTTTAAAGGTGTAGCAGACCCGCTAACTTTCGCTACGGCTTCAGCCACTTTCTACCTTGGTGATGGATTAGAAACTTTTGTACAAGTTGATAATTTATTAGATGAAGGTTTTCAGGGCTTCGATGGTTCTACAAGTTTAACGGGTAGTTATGTTGAATGGGGTAGACAGTTTAACTTAGGTGTTCGTTATAAATTCTAATAACAATGCAGTATAAATTAATAGAATTTCATTATTGCTACACTGTTGTTATATAGTTTTTAATTAACACGTTAAGCACACTGGCTCTGTACTATTATGTTCCATAATAGTACAGAGCCATAATGTATGAATTTTATTTTCAATAATAAATACATCATGGTTTTTGTCATTATGACAAGTATTCTAATTTTAACATTATCGCGGTTTTACCTTTGTGGTTTAACTTTTTAGTGACTAATACATAAGAAAAATGATGAGAAAAAAGTAAGATTCACATTAAAATAAAGAGAATTAATATGGTGTCTATAAAAGGTAAAGTAATACTAACTTGTTTTTTTTTTAGTTTAATTGGTTGTGTATCCAGTACTACAGATCAAAAAAACACAAGGTTGATTAAAAATAAAAAGTTAGAAACTCAACACATAGGCTCTATTAAAAAGGGGTTTACTCATTTTAATGTGGCACAAAAGTCTTATATAAAATCAAAAGAAGATATTGCTAATCCAGGTAGAGGTTTTTATCAACATATAGAAACAGGTACTAGCCCTTACACGCCCTTAAATAAGGCGAGCTTAGTTAATAATAGACAGAATTATCAAGCCTCTAATGCAAACTACACATCTAAATCAACTCTTATTCTGAGAGCCTTTATTTTAGATGATTATGTCACTAATGACATATTATCAGAGAATTTATTAGCGAATATACAAGCCGATTTTGATATTGCTAGAGAAGCAGGTATTAAAATGGTTGTTAGGTTCTACTATCACAAAAATTCAACCCCTCCTTACGGTGATCCTAAAAAAGAAATTATCTTAGCTCATATTCAACAATTAATGCCAATTTTAAAAAATAATGCAGATGTTATTTTAGCGATTCAACAAGGTTTTATTGGTGCATGGGGCGAGCAATACTATACAGATAATTTTAGCCAAAAGGGTAACGTTACAGCAAGTTACTCTGACCAAAACTGGTCTGATAGAAATGACATATTAGCAGCTTTACTCAAGGCATCAGCACCATCAACTATGGTGCAAGTTAGAACACCACAAGCAAAACAAAAATATATTTATGGTATTAGTGCACCAGTTAAAGCAGGAAGAGCTGGTACCAAAAACAGTTTAGTTGCAGATATTGCTTTTAATGGTGATGATATTGCCAGAGTAGGCTTTCATAATGACTGTTTTTTAACTGATGAAACAGATACAGGTACTTACGCTGACTATGGCACATCTGGCCGCCCTTCTAACATCAACCCTGTGAACATACTCAAAAATTACCATAAAAATGATAGCCAATTCGTCATTGTTGGTGGTGAAACCTGTAAAGATGAAAACTGGGCATCTCCTCCTGTAGCTCACAAAAATAATTGTAGTGATGGTGTCGTGAATACGATGGATGAATTTAATTACAGCTATTTGAATGCAGACTATAACAACAGTGTGAATAATGATTGGGTAGAAGGCAAAGATGCTTGTATGCCTGAAATTAAAAACAAGCTTGGTTATCGCCTTGCACTAACAGGAGCAACATTCGTTAATTCGGCTAAAGCAGGTAACTATATTCCGTTATTAATAACTCTAGATAATGATGGTTTTACTTCATTAGTAACACCTATGGAGCTTCGTTTAGTATTAAAACATAATAAAACGGGCGTAGAGACAACATTTATACTTGATGATACACGTAATGATGTTCGCATGTGGCAGCCTGGTAACATTACAGTAAGTGAATATATTCAACTGCCTAATGATTTAGCTATTGGTAATTATGATGTCTTCTTACACATTGCAGATACAGCTAATAATGGTCTGATTTCTTCACGGCCTGAATACAGTATTCAATTAGCAAATATAAGCACATGGGATGAATTAACGGGTTATAACGATTTAGGGCTTACCATAAACATTCAAGATTTTGTGAGTAGTGATATTAATAATCAAAAGCCTAATAATATATCAATAGCGAAACTTGCTTCTTCTGAACTAAAGGCCCAAAAGGCTCCTTCTAAACGTAAGATTGCGAATGCTATTACTGATAAATCGATTTTAATAGACGGGAGTAATACCGATTGGACAAATATTCCTGTACTTGCCTCGGCTGAGAATCAGCAGCTTACCTCGTTAAAAGTTCATTCTGACGAGCTGTATTTATACATAGCATTAGAAGGTAAAGGAATGGGAGGATCTTTTGATTTATTTATCAATACCGATAACGATCTATCTACAGGGTTTCAATCGAATGATTGGGTTACTTCCGGTGCCGACTACTTAATTCAACAAGGCAGTGGTGGAGCCATTAATTTACATAGTTCTTTAAGTACTGGTTGGCAGTGGCAGCAACAAGGTTCAAGTATTACAAAGGTTAACAATAAGAATAACTTTGTAGAATTTAAAATTAAGAAGTCTGACTTTAACACACTGAGTAAAACAATAAGTATTGGCGTAAATGATGTTAATTCTACATGGGCTGTTCAGTCACGTTTACCTCTAGCCGGAGAAGCAATGACCTCTTATAAAGTGCAATAACATACCTTATTTCATAAAGGTTGCATTTAACATAGTGTGAGAAGTTAATAATTTTAATTAAATAATAAACAGAACTTAATGAAACAAATGCTGTTTATTAACTGGGGAAACAGATCATGAAAATAGAATATGCAAAGAATAGATTCATACCTGCTTTATTCTGTATTAGTTTAGTTAGTTGTGGAGGCAGTGGTTCAAGCTCAAGCGAGTTTGAATTAACTCCAACTCCACCACCTAATGATGTTGATATTAGTGAAGTTGATATTAGTGAAGAGCCAAGACAGTTTAATGTTGAGCAAATAACGTTTGTTAAATCTGATGAAGATATTGCAAACCCTGGTAGAGGCTTTTATCAACACTTTGAAACAACTACTCAACCATATATTTCTCTGAATATAAATAATATAACCCCTAACGGAAGTAACTATCAAGCATCAGACTCTAGTTATACTGCGAAATCTACACTCATTCTAAGGGCTATTATATTAGATGACTTTGTGAATACTGCTATATTGCCTGATGACTTGTTAAATAATATACAAGCCGATTTTGACGTAGCCAAAGAAGCTGGCGTTAAAATGATAATAAGGTTTTATTATCATCAAAATATTACTGTGCCATATGGTGATCCAGAAAAAGAGATTATATTGGCACATATTGAACAATTAACGCCAATTTTAACAAATAATGCCGAAGTAATCTTAGCTGTTCAACAAGGTTTTATTGGTGCATTTGGTGAACAATTTTTCACCGAAAACTTTAGTCCTGCTGGCAATGTTTTTGCAAGTTATACCGATCAAAATTGGTTAGACAGAAATGAAGTTTTACGTGCATTGTTAGATGGAACAGCTAATTCAACGATGATACAAGTTAGAACACCACAAGCAAAGCAAAAATTTATTTATGGCATTAATGCACAGATAATAGATGGTGCAGCAGGCACAGAAAACAGCTTAACAGAGGCTGATGCTTTTAGTAGCGATGATATTGCGAGAATTGGATTTCATAATGATTGCTTTTTAACCGATGAAACTGATACAGGTACATTCATTGATTATGGTACTTCTGGAAGAGCGTCTGCAAACAATGGAAATGCAGTAGAACTATTAAAAAACTACCATAAAAACGACAGTCAATATGTCGTTATTGGTGGAGAAACCTGTGCAGATGAAAGCTTCACATCGCCTCCTATTTCCTTTGATAATGATTGTAATGATGGTGTCGTGAATACCATGGATGAATTCAATTATAGTTACTTAAATGCTGATTTTAATAATACGGTAAATAACGATTGGACGGAGGGTGATGATGCTTGTATTGAGTCTATTAAAAATAGATTAGGGTATCGTTTAGCACTCACCGAAGCAAATATCGTGACATCCGCTAAAGCCGGTAATTCTATTCCACTTTTATTAACCTTCGATAATGACGGGTTCACTTCAGTATTAACAGAAATGGAACTACGTTTAATCTTGAAAAATGTAGAAAGTGGCCTAGAAACAACAATTGTCCTTGATAGAACGCGTAATGACATTCGTACATGGCAACCAGGTACAATAAATATTAACGAAAACATAAAACTACCAGATGATCTGCCTATAGGTGATTACTCACTGTTTTTACATATTGCTGATATAGCGAACAATGGTGTGATTTCTGCACGACCTGAATACAGCATTCAGCTGGCTAATAATGCTATATGGAATGAACTAACGGGTTATAACAGTTTAGAGCATACGATTAGTGTTGAAGCTTTTGTTGAAGGCGATGCGAATAATGCGACTCAATAGTTATTATACTTAAATACTCTATTTATTAATTTATTTAGTCGTTACTTTCAATAAAAGGTAACGACTATTGAAGATTCTTATGCTCATTTTAGAAGTGTGAAGTTATTTATATTTATGAGAATTATGCTCCGCTGACCGACCTAAGTGCTCAAACATTTTACCATCGTCATTGTTAACTATAACCTTGAATAACGCTTTAATAGCAGGAGGGCAGCTGATTCGATCGCCTTTCGGGAAGCATCGATCGCTGCGATGAAAGCTGAATAGGACAAATTTATTGCTCGTTTGGCGGCTAGCCCCGAAGGATATGGCTATTGTACAGAAAGGCTTGGTAATTATTTAGGCTATGGTTTCACACGTTGTCTTGGTGTTGGAACAGTGTTAACAGAACAGATTAAGCTGCTTGACGGTATTTTTACAAGGAACACTGCAGTAATTCCTGCAGCTGGCGAAATAACAGCTCTCAGTGCTGTAGAAGTTTGTAATTGAGCAAAAGAGTTTGATACAAAACATACTCTTCTACTTGTATGTGGCAAAAATACTGAAGATGCCAAATCTTAGGTCTACGGTGACAAACCACAGTAATGTGAATGAGTAAAGGTTGTTTACCTTCCTTTACTCTAACATTTCAACGTAAACTTTATATTAAGTAAAAAGGACTTTTTTTTGAAAAACTTAATTTCCCTCATATGTATAGCATTATTGTCAGTTTATTTAGTAAATAAGCGTGATGAATTAGATGATAAAAACATTAACCAAGTCAAAAAGCTAAAATCACAGGAAATTGAAAGTGTTGAATTTCAAAGTGATAATAGTGTGAAAATTGAAAACCTCACTGAAAATGATGTTTTCAATCGTTGCTCGGCTTTTCTAACGCTTGAAGATTTATCTTTACTTAAGCCGGCTAAAATCGTGCAAATTAAACAAGTGTTACGTTCTTTAGTTGAAGCCGGTGAAAGTGAGTATATGTTAAACTCGTTATCATATCTTGCGGGCCTTGATCAAAAAAATTCTCGTATGCTTCGCTTGCCAAGTGATGATTTCACTATTGTGCCTAGATATGATGATGCTAATTTAATTCCACCCAAAATTAAAGAATACGTTTTATTAGTCTCTGCCGACAAAACAGGTGACATCGAACCCATTCTTACAGCAATTGAGCAAAATACATTCCCAAAAAATATATTTTACCACACTGAAGGAAACGCAATATCGTTATTTAGCTTTTTAATTAAAACAGCCCCTCAAGTTGATAATGAGTTGATTGACCGAATAATTAATAATAATGTAATAATTAGTATGGCTGATCTAGCCTATTTATCTCGGCATGGTTTCCCACTTAATATCATTAAGCAAGTTTATTATGCAAGTAGTGTACAAGTTGATAGTGTACTGGTGCATTTAGGTACAAAGAATTCATTATCTCTTATTGCCTTAAAAGGAAATAATTTAGAACTCGCTAATTTTTGGGCAATGGAAGGAAGTCCTAATGAGGTTGGCTTTCGTTCTGCGAATGCATTCGACTTGCTTCTAGAGCAGCCTAATTATAATGATTCGCCTTACTTTCAACAATTATTTGATTTATTTCAACAACAAAATTTACTGCCTAATTTTCCAGAAAATTTAGTTAAATTAAAACCTTTAGTGTCGAATCAAGTTTTTTCAAGTTATCAAGATTCATATGAACACAAGTTTCCTGTGCTAGATGATAATATTTTTCTAATAATTGATGAGTTACACCTTTTAATGCTTGAGGGGCTAGTATCGTATGATCCGAAAATCATTCCTCGTCACGAATGCTTTATTTTAAATGGCATAGAGTTATCGCAAAAAATAACGAGTGGATTATCTTCAAACTTTCTTAATTTCAAAACATCAATGCCAAAGATTGAACTCCCTTTTAAACAGTTTTATGAACTTTCAGATTCATCAGAACCCGTAAAACAAGCCAGAGATATTTATGATGTACCGCTAGATATTATAAAACATTTGTCTGTTGATAAAAGTTTAAAAAGTAAGAGAAATGTTGACATTTATAGATATGAATTATTTGGAGAAATTAGCCAACAACTGTCTAAAACAATAGAAGGTAATGAGCAGATACGAGTAACTATTGCGGAAGTTTTTGAATTAGTTAAGCAAGG
>JALZUE010000185.1 GCA_023301705.1 Alteromonadaceae bacterium
GGAGCGCATTTTAGAGACTTTAGCGCTCACGTCAACACTTAATTTACATTAATTGTTTGAACGCTCTTTTTTCGTACAAACCATGCCAGTATTGAGCTATAAACGAACAACACTGAGTAAATTCGGCTTAAAATCTTTATTTTTCGGTAGCTTTTTACCTTTAATAATTAACAAATAACTTCTCTTTAAACGATAAGTTTTAATCTTCTGGTGTTATTTTGCTACTATTAACTAATAATTTACTACTGAGAATAATGTTATGTCACAAAAAAACCTAAGAAGTTTTAAAAATATTAGCCCATCAATTGGTACAAATACCTATGTAGATGAGAGTAGTGTACTCATTGGTGATATTCACATTGGTAATGACTCAAGTATTTGGCCATTAGTTGCAGGTCGTGGTGATGTAAACGTTATTCGTATAGGTGATAGAACGAATATTCAAGATGGTTCTATATTACATGTTACCCGCTTTAGTGATAACAACCCGACTGGCTTTCCATTGATTATTGGTGATGATGTTACTATTGGTCATCAGTGTATGTTGCACGGCTGTACACTAGGTAATCGTATTTTAGTTGGTATGGGCGCAATAGTGATGGATGGCGTTGTTGTAGAAGACGATGTGTTTATTGGTGCTGGTACTTTAGTACCTCCTAATAAACGTTTAGAAAGTGGTTATTTATATATGGGTAACCCTATGAAGAAAGCACGATTATTAAAAGACAGTGAAGCTGCTTTTCTTAAACAGTCAGCAATTAATTATGTTGAATTAAAAGATGAGTATTTAAACGACTAATTCGTTTAACCATTAACGCTCTGTAGAATTTGTAACTGCTATATTGAAAGTAACTATCTACTTTTCAATATAGCCACATAACTATAACCAACAATGATTACTTTCGTCTGGTTCGTTAGTTTCTAACCAGTCTTCAATATCTGCTTCTAAATCTAATACTATCAATGATGTGATTTTACTGTTTTTAGGCAATCTATTTATTTTGATAAAAATACGAATATCTTGCCCCTGATAAAAACCTGTCATTTGCCACGATTGTTGTTGTTCATCAAAAATTAAATCGTTATTCAATAATAGTGCTTGGTTCATCTACCCTACTCACTTTACCCTAATATTTAGTTTTATAGTGTTTTACGAACAGCATCTAAAATTGGTGGAATATTTGTTTTAACATTACGCCAAATTTCAAAGCTTTCTGCTGCTTGGCCAACTAACATACCTAACCCATCAATCGCTTGTTTTACGCCCTGCTCTTTTGCCCAATTAATGAATATGGTGGGTTCATTTGAATAAGCCATGTCATAGACAAATTCACATTTATTAAATATGTTAACTGGCACAGGTGGTAACTCACCATGTAAACTTGCTGATGTAGAGTTTATTATCAGATCATATGGTTGTGTTAATTTTTCTAAGTCGGCAGCACTTACTGCATTAATATTGCCAAACTCTGTAAAGCGCTGCGCTAATTGTTCTGCTTTGCTCACAGTGCGATTACAAATAGATAATAATTCAGGCTTGGTATCAAGTAGTGGTTTAATAACACCACGCGCAGCACCGCCAGCACCAATAAGTAAAATACGTTTATTGGTTAGTGGCGCATTATTGTTTTTTAAATCAAGTAAAAAGCCAGCACCATCTGTAGTTTCTGCACTAATAGTACCGTCATCATTAAAAATTAATGTATTAGCAGCTTCTGCAAGTAATGCACCTTCTGTTTTATGATCTGCAAGGTTATACGCTTCGTCTTTAAATGGCGAAGTCACATTACAACCTTTACCACCATTTTTTCTAAATTCAAGTACTGCTTTTGTAAAACCATTAACATCAGCTTCAATATAGGTATATTCTATTTTTTGATCTGTTTGTTCAGCAAGTAAACCATGAATGAGCGGTGATTTTGAATGGCTAATAGGATTGCCAAAAACTACGTATTTATCCATAAGAAATTATTTTGAAACCGTATTGAGTTGATATTCTAAAAGTAATGCCATTAGACGTTTTTTTAAGGTTAAATACAAGTTTACAGTAGCCACTTTACAAGCAAATAACCTTAATTAAGCTCTATTAGCGTTATAAATGAACCTTGATTTTACTTGCCGTTATCACGGCTTGATCTATTGCTTGCTCAACAGTATGGCTTCGCTTTAATGCTACACCTAATCGACGGCGACCGTTTATTTCTGGCTTACCAAATAAACGTACTTGTGTTTGTGGTTGAGCTAACGCTTCAGAAATACCCGTAAAAGTAATATTCGTTGACTGGCCTTGCGCTAAAATTACCGCAGATGCGCTAGGTCCATACTGGGTAATGCTATGAATAGGCAAGCCCAAAATAGCACGTGCATGTAACGCAAACTCTGATAAGTCTTGTGAAATTAGGGTGACTAAGCCAGTGTCGTGTGGCCGCGGTGAAACTTCACTAAAAATAACATCATCTCCTTTAATGAAAAGTTCAACACCAAATAAGCCGAAACCGCCAAGCGATTCAACCACTTTTTTTGCCATGTTTTGTGCTTTTTCTAGCGCGCTATCTGACATAGCAGCTGGCTGCCATGATTCACGATAATCACCATCTTCTTGTCTGTGACCAATTGGCTGACAAAAATGAATCCCGTCAATCGCATTAATAGTCAGTAAAGTAATTTCATAATCAAAATCAACAAAGCCTTCAATAATGACTTTACCTTTACCTGCACGGCCACCTTCTTGTGCGTATTGCCATGCAGCTTTTATATCGCTGGTTGATTTAACTAATGATTGCCCTTTACCCGATGAGCTCATAATGGGTTTTACAACACAAGGTAAGCCTATGTTGTTAATTCCTTGCTTAAATGCTTCAAACGTATCGGCAAAAATATATGGAGAGGTTGTAATACTTAATGTTTCAGCCGCTAAACAGCGAATGCCTTCTCGGTTCATTGTGAGTTGTGTCGCTTTAGCACTAGGAATTACATTAAAACCTTCAGATTCTAATGAGGCTAATGTATCTGTTGCTATCGCTTCTATTTCAGGAACAATTAAATGAGGTTGTTCTTGCTCTACTAAACTACGTAATGCTGAACCATCAAGCATATCAATCACATAACTACGGTGAGCGACTTGCATACCTGGCGCATTTTCATAGCGATCAACACCAATCACTTCAATACCTAAACGTTGAAGCTCTATGACGACTTCTTTACCTAATTCACCACAACCTAACATCATTACTTTTGTTGCTGAAGAACACTTTGCTGTACCTAACATGAACACCTCAAAAAATGTGTAATTAAGTTAAAGATCATAACGTAAATTAGCTAATTTCTATAGAGAGAATTATCTTGATAGGTTGTAATGACAATGCAGAAAGGTAGGAATTGTTAATATTATTCGTGATAAAAGAGCCTAATCTGAATGAATAAGCCCTTTATATTAATTTAGGTGATGAAGTTAGGTGATTAGTTAAAATTTATACCCAATCGTGAATGATGCAACAATTGGGTCAATATCAATGTCTGATTCACCAATATTATCGCCAGCAACATCAAAGCTAGCATCGGTATTAATATCAATATAACGAACAGATGCATTCAGGTGCCACTTGTCATTTAATAAGTAGTCTGCTCCAATTTGAACTGAGTAACCGAAAGAGCTATCTAACGATAATTCAGTAAGCCCTAATTGTTCAGGACCATCTTCAAACTGTTCATCAAAGAAAATAGTGTAGTTTAAGCCAACGCCGATATAAGGTTTAAGAGCTGTATTCGTATCTAAATAATACAGCGCGCTTAATGTAGGTGGTAATTGTTTAACGTTCGCCAGCTGAGTACCATCAACACCTAATACGGCCTGTTCGTCTTGAATATCAACATCATGTGAAAAAGGTGTTGCCGCTAAAAGCTCTACAGCCCAATTTTTATTAAAAAAATACACAAAATTCAAACCAAGCTGCGTATTATCATCAACCGTTAATGTTAATGTAGAATCAGCGCCATCCAAAAGTATGTTTGACTGATCGCCGCTTGGATTAACATTTGTTAAACCGGCACGTATTAAAAAATCTCCTGCTTTATAGTTTTCAGCCACAGTAGTAAAAGATAAAACAGAAAGTAAAACTAGTAATTTTAGTGAGTTTTTCATATTTAATGCTCCTAAAGGTGATTAACAACAATATAAAAGTATCTGTAATTAAAACATTGATTTAACTTAAACAATACGCCTCTTATTGTTTATGTAAAAGCATTACCACTTCAAAGTTAATTGATATTA
>JALZUE010000186.1 GCA_023301705.1 Alteromonadaceae bacterium
GTATTAATATATTAATACTTACCTATTGAAATGGTTAACAATACTTTGTTTTTACCAGTTCGTAATCAGATACCACTTTTGTCATGGTGTCTTCACAGTACTTTCGTAAGCCACTTAACATCATATGTTTTTTGCCTCGACCAACAATTTTTCCCTTTGATAATAAATCAAAGTACAAACAAGCCTGACCGCGCTTTTCATTATGCTCTAATGTCGTTTTTGATAGTTTTAATTCAATATCAGTGGCATCAAAAGAGTCTAGCTCTATAGACATACGCTGATACATGATCATAGGTCTAGCAGGATTTATCATTACACCTTTTTCTTTCATCAATGCCACTAATATACGTGGAAAAGTTTGGCCTGAAAAAGCAACATAAGCATGAGTTAATGAGTCAATTAATGCTTTATCGTTGTTTCTATCTCCTGATGCTTCTACTTCAAGGTATTCTTTATCATCTTTGTCTGTAATGATGTGTTTTTCATTAATTTCAGTTGGAAAATTTAAATCAATATTTTCAGTCACCATACCTGAAAAAGTAAAATCCATGTTCTTATATAAGCCTGTGGTAGCAAGGGTTACTGAAAATAATAAATCTCCGGGTACACAAAAACGTTTAGCATCGGTATTGTGTAAGGGATTAAAATCATCAGCAATTTTTTTGGCAAAACGACAAGCTTGCTCTCGAGAAAAGCTAATACCTAAATCTGATTCTGTATAATATTCTTGAATAAACATAATTACATGGGTACTTGATTGAAAAACGGGCGGACTATAACAGAAAACAACACATAATCGTAATATTTCAATGCAAAGCAGACCAGTTATACCAGTATAAACAACCTATTGAGCTAAAGTTAATTAACAAGAGCTTGGTTATTAAACTGTAATATTAGCGCTTCTTTTTGTTTTTTAGTCAGTTGTTTTATTTCATATTCATATTTACATGCATCAGATCTATCCTGCTTTTCAATATGAAAAACTAATGTCACTGGTTGTTTATTTCGAGTGTATTTAGCACCTTTATTGATACTGTTATGCTCTTTTGTTCGACGAGTTAAATCAGTTGTTACACCCGTATATAGACTATCGTCTTTGCACCGAACCATATAGGTAAACCATTTGTTGCTCATTTTTTATCTTTTTTCGTGTGTTTTATCTCTTGATACTAATATATTGCAGTTTTAACTAGTTTCGTTAACTGTTATTTCATACTATAAACGAAAATAGTAGAGCAGTAGTAAAGAGAGTTTCATTGTGACAGAGGTTTCTGGCGTTATTCGTAAATTAAAATCAACACTTGGTGATAACGGTGTTGTGCATTATCAACTCCCTATCGGAGATACTCTTCTTAATCTTAATGATGCTATTGGTAAAAAGCTAACAATAAAAAATGTAAAAGAAATTACATGTTGTAATTGTGGTGTTTCTATTAATAAAAGTTACTCTCAAGGTTATTGCTATCCATGTATGCAAAAACTTGCGCAGTGTGACATGTGTATTATGAAGCCCGAAACATGCCATTACGATAAGGGTACATGTCGTGAACCTGAATGGGGTGAAGCAAATTGTATGATTGATCACTATGTTTACTTATCAAATACATCAAGTTTGAAAGTAGGTATTACTAGGCATACCCAAATACCGACACGTTGGGTTGATCAAGGAGCAACACAAGCACTACCTATTTTTAAAGTCAGTACGCGTTTACAGTCAGGGCTTGTTGAAATAGCATTGGCTAATTTTATTTCGGATAAAACAAATTGGCGAAATATGCTAAAAGGTGTACCAGAGTCAATTGACTTGAAGGCTAAAGCCGATGAATTAAAACCGTTGATTTGTGATGCACTTGCTGATTTAAGATTAGAATATGGTTTTGATGCAATTGAAGAGCTTCACGAGGACGTTGTCGAGTTAAATTTTCCTGTAACCGAATACTTACCAAAAATATCGTCTTTTAATTTAGATAAAACACCAGAAATTTCAGGGCAATTATTGGGAGTTAAAGGGCAATATTTAATCTTTGATACAGGCGTCATAAATATGCGCAAGTATGGATCTTACAAATTAACAGTCAATGTAGATTAATTCTATTTCGTTACATACAGAAAGACAGTTTTTAACTATGATTAAAGAAATTATCACTAAGCACAGAGAGATGTTATATGAGAGCCGTTGAATGCGCACAAAAGGCCAGCGACATATTTGTGTTGTCAGAGTCCTTTATTAGAATTCAAGAACTAGTGAATGATGATACATCAACAATTGATGACATAGCCGATGTTATTATTATTGACCCTGCATTATCCGCTAGCGTATTAAAACTTGCTAATAGCTCTTTATTTAATTATCCAGGAAAAATAGATACCATCTCTAAAGCGGTATTAATATTAGGTATTACTGAAGTGTATACTTTAGTCATAGCGTATTTTACTACTGATGCATTTAAAGCGATTGAAGCTGACATTGAGTATTTAGATGAATTTTGGGAAAAAAGTGTTGATTGTGCACTGTTAGTACAATTTTTAGGTGTTAAGTTAAAAGTGCCTAATGCTGAGCGTTTATTCTTATTAGGTATATTACATAATATTGGTGAATTAGTTGTTAAACAATTTTTACCAGATGAAATTAAATTTTGTCAGATTAACCGACCAAGTAATTTATTTATCAGTAAGCAAAAAGCTATTTTTGATTTCACTTATGCAGAATGCTCTACAGAGCTTTTAAAGTTCTGGCAATTACCATTCAGTTTAATTAACCCTGTTAAAGAGCAAGATAATAGTGATTTTTCTACTTTACCTGCCGAGAGTAAATTACTGTATATTTCGAAAAGGGTGATGTTAAGAAACTTGTTGTTTGAAGACTGCACATTAGAAGGCTTTATTCAGCAAGAGCTATTTGATGATATGTTAATTACCGATGAATTACTGGAAGAAGCAACAGTTTATTGTGCAACTGAACGTTTTGAAATCCTGAGTGTATTAAAGCCAAGTTCTGTAATGATTTATTAATTTGTAATTCAGCACCGTTTTGGTGCTATTATAATTTCAACCGATCACTTGTGGTGCAAAATAATTTTAAACATACTTTCTATGTCTTAAAAACCATATAAAAATTTTGGCATAAGTATTGTATTAACTATAAATAAAAAACTCGTAGGAGAGATAATAATATGAAATTAGTCAGTGCTATCATAAAGCCATTTAAGCTAGATGATGTTCGTGAAGCCATTTCAGAAATCGGTGTTGAAGGATTAACCGTTAGCGAAGTGAAAGGTTTTGGTCGTCAAAAGGGTCACACAGAATTATATCGTGGTGCTGAATATCAAGTGGACTTTTTACCAAAAGTGAAATTAGAAGTTGCTGTAAATGATGACGTTGTAGAACGTTTAGTTGATGCAATTACTAAAGCAGCATACACCGGTAAAATCGGTGATGGTAAAATCTTCGTATATGAAGTTCAACAAGCCGTACGTATTCGTACTGGTGAATTAGATAGCCAAGCAATATAGGTCGTAAACAATGGAACAAAATATTTTTCAACTTCAATATGCAATGGACACATTTTATTTCTTAATTTGTGGTGCTCTTGTAATGTGGATGGCTGCTGGTTTCTCAATGTTAGAAGCTGGTTTAGTTCGCGCTAAAAATACAGCTGAAATTCTGACTAAGAACGTAGCTTTATATTCAATCTCTTGTATCATGTACTTAGTTATCGGTTACGATATCATGTACGGTGGTGGTGTATTTTTAAACGATATTGGTTTAGACGGTGCTGCAAGTGCTGATGCATTAGTATCAAGTGTTTTAGCTGAATCAGCTGAAGCTGGTTTTGATGGTGATTCTGTATACTCAAATGCTTCTGACTTTTTCTTCCAAGTAGTTTTCGTAGCAACCGCTATGTCAATTGTTTCGGGTGCAGTTGCTGAGCGTATGAAATTATGGTCTTTCCTAATTTTCACTGTTGTATTAACTGGTTTTATTTACCCAATGGAAGGTAGCTGGACTTGGGGTAGCTCATCTGTATTTGGTTTATACACATTAGGCGACCTAGGTTTCTCTGACTTCGCTGGTTCTGGTATTGTTCACATGGCCGGTGCATCAGCTGCATTAGCCGGTGTATTATTACTAGGTGCTCGTAAAGGTAAATACACTGCAGATGGCAAAGTTAATGCTATTCCAGGTGCAAACTTACCAATGGCGACATTAGGTACATTCGTATTATGGATGGGTTGGTTTGGTTTCAACGGTGGTTCAGTATTAAAGTTAGGTGATATCTCTAGTGCTAACTCAGTTGCAATGGTATTTTTAAATACGAACGCAGCAGCAGCAGCTGGTGCAGTAGCAGCGTTAATTTTTGCTAAATTACTATTTAAGAAAGCTGACTTAACAATGTGTTTAAATGGTGCATTAGCGGGTCTTGTTGCTATCACTGCAGAACCTTCTACTCCTTCACCATTACAAGCTACTGTTTTCGGTGCTATTGCTGGTGTTATTGTTGTTCTTTCTATTCTTGCATTAGACAAAGTTAAAATTGATGATCCAGTGGGCGCTATCTCTGTTCACGGTGTTGTTGGTTTCTTCGGCTTAATGTTAGTTCCATTAACTAATGATGGTTCTTCATTTAGCGGTCAATTAATTGGTGCGTTAACTATTTTTGTTTGGGTATTCGTAACAAGTTTCATCGCTTGGTTTATACTTAAAACAGTAATGGGTATTCGTGTAAGTGAAGAAGAAGAATACGAAGGTGTTGATAAGTCTGATTGTGGTATGGAAGCATACCCAGAGTTTACTAAGTAAGCTCTCTACTTAACATCTTTGCAAAGCCTTGCTAACTAGCAAGGCTTTTTTTTGTCTGTTATTTTATAACTTGGTTGTTATATCAATAATCATTAACCTGTAAAATCATTGTAGTGATAGCAAAGAGTGTGTTGTTATTTCATTAAAACAGGGCATACTAAACATCGTGTTTTCAATAACACATCAATGGTTTACATTGGTTTAAATGATTACGGTATACGTTATTTTTGTGTAGTATTATTTTACTAGTACATCTTTATTTTTCATCGTTTACAAGGAAATACAATGGCGAGAGAACAATTTGGTATTTGCGCTGAGCCGAGCTTACATGGGTATTATTTATTATTTAACGTGATTGATGATGATAATATGTATTTACGCCAAGCTTTGTCACGCTTGCCTAAACTCTTTGATAATTACGCCGAGTATTACTCTGAAGCGAATTTAACGGGTGTGATTGCCATCGGTGCTAACTATTGGGATGAGTTATACCCAACGGCTAGACCGAAAGAGTTAGCGCCATTTTCTGCGATGGCATTCGATGATCGTATCGCCCCATCAATGAACTACGATTTATATATTGAAATACGTAGTGATCGCGCTGATGTTAACCATATTGTAAGTACTAAAACGACAGAGTTATTAGCAAGTAGTGTTGAGCTTGTTGAACAAGTTAGAGCGTTTCGTTTTCTTGATGGTCGAGATTTAACCGGTTTTGTTGATGGTACTGAAAACCCTAAAGGTTTTCATAAAAGAGAAGTTGCCTTGTTATCGAAAGAGCAAGATAGCGAGTTTGCTAGTGGTAGTTATTTACACATTCAACGTTACCGACATAATATGCAACTATGGCAAACAATTGAACAAAAAGAACAAGAAGATGTTATTGGCCGTACTAAGGTTGATAATATTGAATATTCAGCAGAAGAAATGCCAGAAACAGCTCATGTAAAAAGGGCTAACCTGAAAGATGAGCAAGGCAAAAGCTTAGAAATATTACGTCAAAGCATGCCTTATGGCGATATGAAAACTCAAGGTTTATTTTTTGTTTCGTATTGTTGCTCGGTCAAACCTTTTGAATTGATGTTAAGTTCAATGATTCATCCTGACGCTGAAGGTAATTTTGATCATTTATTAAAATATACCCAAGCAGAAACAGGGGCTGCTTTTTTTGCGCCAAGCTTAAATTTCTTTGAGCAGCTTATTGATTAGTTATAGCAATAAGCTGGTTTTGATCACCCTAAATTGTTGAGAAACAAGGTTTCTAATTTTTTAATTGTTGTGGCAATTTGACTGGTGTCTGTTGGCGCAATAAAAATCGTATCATCACCTGCAATAGTACCTAATACACCATCACTTTTACTTAAACTATCAAGTAATCGAGCGATAAGCTGAGCTGCCCCTGGGCTTGTTCTGATAATAATCATTACATCATTGTGCTCTATATCTAGCACTAACTGAGCTAATGGGCTATTCGCTGTTGGCACCCCTAATTCAGCAGGTAAGCAATACACCATTTCTTGTTTAGCATTACGGGTACGTACTGCGCCAAACTTACTGAGCATACGAGATATTTTCGATTGGCTAATATTATCAAAGCCTTTGGCTTTTAATGCGTCAACAATATCTGACTGCGAACTAAACTGCTCTTGTTTTAATAATTCTTTAAATGCTTGCGTTAATATTTCTTGTTTTTGCTGTATAGCCATTGTCGTTCTTAGTTTTATGATGGAAATTATAAGACGTTAAGTGAGCGACTATAGTAGCAAAAGAAAGTTTCTATATCTCTAAATAACTCAAATCTCTTTTCGTTATAAACTAATATTATTTGTCTTTTAAGCGCTTATGCTTTAAGGTTTCGGTCAATTTTACGTAAATACTCAATTTTCGGAGACATCCAATGAAAGTAACAGTTTTAGGCGCAGCTGGCGGTATTGGCCAAGCATTATCTTTATTATTAAAAACTCAATTACCAGCAGGTTCTGAGTTATCACTTTACGATGTTGCACCAGTTGTTCCAGGTGTTGCTGTAGATTTAAGCCACATCCCAACAGCTGTTAAAGTTGAAGGTTTCGGTGCTGATGCATTAGGTGAAGCATTAACAGGTGCAGATATTGTTTTAATTCCTGCAGGTATGCCACGTAAGCCTGGTATGGACCGTTCTGATTTATTTGCAGTAAATGCTGGTATTATCAAAACTTTAGCTGAAGGCATTGTTAAAAACTGTCCTAAAGCATTAACAGGTATTATCACTAACCCTGTAAACGGCACTGTACCAATTGTTGCTGAAGTATTTAAAGCAGCGGGTACTTACGATAAAAACCGTGTTTTCGGTATTACAACTTTAGATGTTATTCGTAGTGAAGCATTTGTTGCTGAATTAAAAGGCTTAAATGTAAGTGACGTTAAAGTACCAGTTATTGGTGGTCACTCAGGTACAACTATTTTACCTCTTCTTTCACAAGTTGAAGGTGCTACGTTCACTGAAGAAGAAGTTGCAGCATTAACACCACGCATTCAAAACGCTGGTACTGAAGTTGTTAACGCTAAAGCGGGTGGCGGTTCAGCTACATTATCAATGGGCGCAGCAGCAGCACGTTTTTGTATGTCTTTAGTTAAAGGTATTCAAGGTGAAGACGTTGTTGATTACGCATACGTTGAAGGCAATGGCGAAGACGCACAATACTTTGCTCAACCAGTACGTTTAGGTCCTAACGGCGTTGTTGAGTTATTACCTTACGGTGAGTTAAGTGCTTTCGAACAAAAAGCTAAAGAAGACATGCTAGCTACATTAAAAAGTGACATTCAAGAAGGTGTTGATTTCATCAACGCATAATTTGATTTGTTATTTTGAAAAAGCCAGTCTTATGACTGGCTTTTTTGTTTCTGAATACTTTTGTGAATAATGGTTTAATCTTGCCTTATTACGCCATATCAGACTGTTTTTTTACTTGGCTAGGTGATATGCCTAAAATACGTTTAAATGCTTTAGAGAAAGCAGATTCACTGTCATAACCACATGCTAACGCTACATCAAGAATAGCCGCTTCTTTTTTTGCTAACATTTGGTAGCCTTTCGCTATTCTGAATTGAGAAACATATTCTATAGGAGTGACTTTCGCTATTTTTTTAAACAACTCACTATAAGCCGCTCGTGACATAAAAGCACTTTCAGCTAATAGTTCAACTGTCCATTTTTGATCTGGCGCCTGATGAAAAGCGGATAAGCTTTTTGATAGTTTTGGGTGTAAGTTAGCCGCAATAATCCCTTCTTCGGTATCAAGATTATCTCGTAATACAATGGCAAGAATTACTTCTGATATATGTTCAAGTACTTCAGGTGAGCCTTTATTGCCATCAGTAGATTCCGAGATTAATGCCTTTACTAAATGATGTAAAACGGCATGTTTTTCATCTGTACCTTCAATGACAATAAAATTGGGTAAATAAGTAATGACTTGTTTAATAAAAGGGTTGTTGTAAGCAAAATACCCACAGACAATACCTGTAGCATCACTGGGTACATTTTCGTTAAAACTGATAGATGGCGCTGAGTTAATAACAGCGGTACTGTGTTTACTTTGGCTGAGGCAATGTTGACTGTCTCGTGGCAATAATAAAATATCGCCAACAGATAATAGTTCGGGTTGATCATCGTCATCAGGTTTAGTTAGAAAACACTGTCCTTTTGTAATTACGTGAAAGTTAATAAAGTCATAACCAGATGTATTAATCGCCCAGTTTCCACAGTACTGACCATTATGAAATACATTAGCTTTTAAGTTTAGAATAGAGAAAAGTTGTTGAATAAACGACATAATTAATTTTTTATTGAGTTTTTTGAGTATTTAGACGCATAGACATATTACCAAGACTATTGAACATCTTTTTAATTTTTACTTGTCATAGAATAGCACTCGTCAACCGATAACGGTTTTAAATTTTTAAACAATATAACGATGAGGATTCATTATGAACTTTAATACTCTTGTAAAAACAGCAACATTAGCGGTAACTTTAGGTCTTAGTCAGTTAGCACTAGCTGGCGTAGATACAGAAACAGACGCTAACGATGTTATATTATCTGGCTATGATGCGGTAGCGTACTTTACAGTAAATAAAGCGGTAGAAGGCTCAAATGAATTCACCGCTGCACATAAAGGTGCTATTTATCAGTTTAGCTCTGCAGAAAACCGTGACGCGTTTAAAGCAAACCCAAACAAGTATGAACCAGCTTACGGCGGTTACTGTGCATTTGGCTCTAAGTTTGGCAAAAAATTCGAAGTAAATGGTAAAGCATTTGAAATTGTTGATGGTCAACTTTATGTGAATAAAAATGAAAATGTTTACGAAAGATGGGCTGAAGATATTCCAGCAAACATTGAAGAAGCCGATGTTAAATGGAAAGACATTGCTTACAAAGCGCCAAGCGAGCTTTAAATTTACAATTAATTAGTGATTAATTTAATAAAAAGGCAGTACCTATTGGTACTGCCTTTTATGTTTAACTGTCGTTGTAACCATTTACTTTTTGAATGCACTTTGACTGATTTGAGTACCTAATAACGAAACTATACAATAAGCCGTAAAGTAATAAAAACCCACGCCAACATTTGATAATGTTTCACTACTTAATAATAAATCTAATTTAAAACCGAACAAACTTAATGACTCACCGTTTTGTGTTTCAGCATGATTGGTTGATAAAACCGCTAGGAATATGGCAATAATAAATACGTCTGCCATCGACCATTTACCAATAATACAAACAGCATCAATAATGCGCTTGGCTAAGACAGTATTTTTAATAAAGTAGCTAATGGTCACAAGTAACGTTTTAATGACTGGTATGGCAATTGAAAAAAGAAAAATTAAAACAGCAACAAAAAAACGTTCTTTTTGCCAAAGTTCCTGAACCGTACCTAATAAAGAAAGCTCTTTATCAACAATCATGGTACTAAAGCTTGCAGATGTTACTTGTGCAACAGCTTCCATTGATAATGAAAATATTGGTAATAAAATTCCAGGAATAAATAAACCAATAGCAATGATATTAAAGAGTAACCCAATATGTTTATTCATAAACTTATATACCTTTACGCAGATCTATTGGCTGCAATATGTGCCAAAGCAATGAGTGCGTCTTTATATTCTGAATCAGGAATAATAGCTAACGCTTGAATAGCTAGGTCGGCTTCTTCTTCTGCTTTTTGCTGAGTGTAAGTTAATGAGCCTGTTTCTGTCATTATGCTAAGAATTTCTTCAAGGTGTTCCATGCCATTACAATGCTCAATAGCATCACGAATAACTTGACGCTGTTGATCAGTACCTTTTTGCATTGCATAAAGTAATGGTAATGTTGGTTTACCCTCAGCAAGATCATCACCAACATTTTTACCCATTTCTTTTGCGTCAGCGGTGTAGTCCATAATGTCATCAACTAACTGAAATGCAGTCCCTAAATGCTTACCGTATTCTTGCATTGCTTTTTCAATGTTATCAGGCTGTTTTGATACAACAGCTGCAAGTTGCGTGGCAGCTTCAAACAGTTTGGCTGTTTTACAATAAATAACTTCCATATAGCTATTTTCTGTTGTGTCAGGGTCATTACAGTTCATTAATTGTAATACTTCACCTTCAGCCACAATATTGGTGGCATCAGAAAGGATCTTCATGATCCGCATATGATCTAATTCAACCATCATCTGAAATGAACGGGTATATAAAAAGTCACCCACTAATACGCTGGCGCTATTGCCAAATAAGGCGTTAGCTGTTTCTCGGCCTCGTCTCATATTCGATTCATCAACAACATCATCATGTAATAATGTGGCGGTATGAATAAATTCAATGATCGCTGCAATACGAATATGATCCTTACCTTGGTAATTTAAAGCATTTGCTGCTAAAACTGTTAAAATAGGGCGCATACGCTTACCGCCACCATTAACAATATAAATACCTAATTGGTTAATAAGCGCTACACCAGATTGAATTTGACTGTAGATAAGATCGTTGACAGCACTCATGTCTTGTTGAGCAAGGGTTTGTATATCGTTAATTTTCATACAAGTAAGAATTTCCTGAGCATAATTTACCAAGGTGATTTGCTAGAAGTTTACACGAAAATCGATAGAGAAAACTACCAACTTTAAGCACTTGTTGCCTAAAATTAAAATAATGTATAAAAAATAGATAAATGATCGTTATTAAGCTTGCTCTTGCTCTTGTCTTCACGTAGAATCCGCGACCTATATTTTTAAATTTGCGTCATACATAATATGACGTCGTACGGAGTAGCTATGTACGCTGTATTCCAAAGTGGTGGTAAACAACACCGCGTAACTGAAGGTCAAACTGTTCGTTTAGAAAAAATCGAATTAGAAGTTGGCGCATCAGTAGATTTCGAAAACGTTTTAATGATCGCTGACGGCGAAGAAATAAATGTAGGCGCGCCTTACATTGCAGGCGGTAAAGTTACTGCTGAAGTTGTTTCTCAAGGTCGTGCAGACAAAATTAAAATTGTTAAATTCAAACGTCGTAAGCATTCACGTAAACAAGCGGGCCATCGTCAATGGTTCACTGAAGTGAAAATTACTGGTATTAACGGCTAATTAGGAGCGATTCAAAATGGCACATAAGAAAGCTGCAGGTAGTACACGTAACGGTCGTGATTCAGAAGCTAAACGTTTAGGCGTTAAGCGTTTCGGCGGTCAAACAGTTTTAGCTGGTAACATTATTGTTCGTCAACGTGGTACTAAATTCCACGCTGGTAACAACATGGGTATCGGTAAAGACCATACTTTATTTGCTTTAACAGATGGTAAAGTACAATTCGAAGTTAAAGGTCCTAAAAACCGTAAATTCGTTAGTATTGTTGCTGAGTAATTTTACTAATTGTATGAAAAACCCCGCAATTATGCGGGGTTTTTTTTTGGTTAATTATTTTGTTTTTTATTTTTTAAACAACAACGTTAATTGTTTTACAGATAATTAAAAATTCTTAGTCAAAATCGCTTATAATCATTAATGAAATGTTAAGTTGGAAATTGGTAACACACCATGAAATTTGTAGATGAAGTAGAAATTAGGGTTGAAGCTGGTGACGGCGGTAACGGAATTGTTAGTTTTCGTAAAGAAAAGTACATTGAATTTGGTGGTCCTAATGGTGGTGACGGCGGCGATGGTGGTGATGTTTACCTAATTGCTGATGAAGGCTTAAATACATTAATTGATTATCGCTTTGAACGTTTTCATCGAGCAAAGCGCGGTGAAAATGGTGGCGCACGTGATTGTACGGGTAAAGGATCACCAGCGTTATATTTAAAAGTACCTGTTGGTACGCGTGCTGTTGATGTTGATACCGGTGAGCAAATTGGTGACTTAACTACGCATGCGCAAAAGCTAATGGTAGCAAAAGGTGGCTGGCATGGTTTAGGTAATAGCCGCTTTAAAAGTAGTACTAACCGCGCTCCACGCCAAAAAACAGATGGCACACCGGGTGAAATTCGTAACTTACGCTTAGAGCTTTTATTATTAGCTGACGTTGGTTTATTAGGTTTACCGAATGCAGGTAAATCAACGCTTATTCGTAGTGTGTCTGCGGCGAAACCAAAAGTAGCTGATTACCCATTTACTACGTTAGTTCCTAATTTAGGTGTTGTGCGTTTAAATGCTGAACGCAGTTTTGTTATTGCTGATATTCCAGGGTTAATTGAAGGTGCTGCCGATGGCGCAGGCTTAGGCATGAAGTTTTTACGACATTTAGAGCGTTGTCGTATTTTATTACATGTGATTGATATTTTACCTGCCGATGGTTCTGATCCTGCTGAAAATGCAATTACTATTTTAAAAGAACTTGAACACCATTCTGAAAAGTTAGCGAATAAACCTCGCTGGATCGTTTTCAATAAATTAGATCTTTTATTTGAAGATGAATCTCAAGAAGTGATTGATCGTGTAACTGAAGCGTTAAGTTACAAAGATCGTATTTTCAGCGTGTCTGCTTTTAATAAGCAAGGTACTGAAGAATTATGTAATGAAGTAATGACTTTTATTGAGTCTTTACCTCCTGAAGAGTTAGAAACGCCAGAAGAACAAGCAGTAGACTTTAAATGGGATACCTATCACCAAGATGCTATTGAAGAGTATGAAGGTGGTGACATGCTTGATGATGACGACTGGGATGATGATGACTACGACGTTGAAGTAGAGTATCGTAAATAATCTCGCTTTAACTCTTTTCTAACGTTATTAGCATTGAGTTATCGTTAAGCGATAACTCAATTCAAAATAAGGTGTTTTATGACTGTTCTTTCTATGATTGTTGCTCATGCTAATAATCGCATTATTGGCAAAGACAATGACATGCCTTGGCACTTACCTGCTGACTTAGCGTATTTTAAAAAAACGACCTTAGGCAAGCCTATTATTATGGGGCGAAAAACCTTTGAGTCTATTGGTCGCCCATTACCGGGTAGACAAAATATTGTTATTTCTCGTGATGTTAATTACCAAGCATCAGGTGTTGATGTTGTGTCTTCAGTTGAAAATGCTTTATTAAAAGCTGGCGATGTTGAAGAAGTGATGGTGATTGGCGGTGGTGCTATTTATGCCCATTGCTTGCCTGCGGCACAGCGCTTATATATTACACATATTGACGCAAATGTTGATGGTGATACACAGTTTCCGCATTATGAACTTGGTTTAAGTAATGAAGGTAAGTGGCAGCAAGTAAGCAGTGATACTGTTCAAGCTGATGATAACAATGCTTATAACCTTGATTTTTGCTTATACGAAAGAAAATTAATGGCTTAAAGAGTTATTACTCGGCTTATAACTCACACTCGGGCACATTGATCATTTCTTGTTTATTACCTCATGAATATTTTTACGGTAAGTGAAAATATTCAATTTGTTACCTACCCATATAAAACTCTTAACTAATAAAGCTTCTATAGCTACTTTACTATTTGTTCTTCAAGAAAAAAGATACTAACAACAGGTTATTTCTAGTAAAATTAAAACATAATTAACGGTTTAATTATTATCTATCACTGATTCATATCGACAGAGACCTCAAGCATGACTCCGGCATTAGAAATTACGCAATTAACGAAAACCTATAAAGGTGGCTTTCAAGCTTTAAAAGGCATTGATCTAACAGTTCAACAAGGTGATTTCTTTGCTTTACTTGGGCCAAACGGGGCAGGTAAATCAACCACTATTGGGGTGATCACATCACTGGTAAATAAAACTGCGGGCACGGTTAAGGTTTTTGGTCATAATATTGATGAAGAATTAGAAACAGCGAAAAGCTATATTGGCTTAGTACCGCAAGAATTTAACTTTAATCAGTTTGAAAGTTTAATTCGTATATTGGTGAATCAAGCAGGTTATTATGGTGTACCACGCCCTTTAGCACTTGAGCGAGCTGAAAAATACTTAAAGCAGCTTGAATTATGGGATAAAAAAGATGAGCCAGCACGTAGCTTGTCAGGTGGTATGAAGCGTCGCTTAATGATTGTTCGTGCGTTAATGCATGAGCCTAAAATGTTAATTCTTGATGAACCTACAGCAGGTGTTGATATTGAGCTAAGACGCTCAATGTGGGACTTTCTACGAAACCTAAACGAACAGGGTATTACCATTATTTTAACGACGCATTATTTAGAAGAAGCCGAAATGCTTTGTCGTAATATTGCCATTATTGATACTGGTATTATTGTTGAGAACACTACGATTAAGCAATTGTTGTCTCAATTAGAAGTAGAAACGTTTATTTTTGATTTATGCCCAGAAAGTACAGTACCTACACTTACTGGTTTTGACTACCGAGCAATTGACGATCACACCGTAGAAGTTGATATACATAAGTCTCAAACCATTAATACACTTTTTACTCAATTGACTGAACAACACATTAATGTGTTAAGTATGCGAAACAAAAGTAATCGCTTAGAAGAACTTTTTGTGCGCCTAGTGAATAAAAACAATGCCAATGCTACTACAGCAAAAGGGAGTAAATAATATGTCTATGGCACGTAATATCATTGCATTAAAAAGTATTTTATACAAAGAAACGCATCGTTTTATGCGTATTTGGGTACAAACATTAGTACCGCCGGCTATTACTATTAGCTTGTATTTTGTTGTGTTTGGCCAATTGATTGGTGCTCGTATTGGCGAAATGGCTGGCTACGATTACATGTCGTTTATTGTGCCGGGTTTAATTATGATGTCGGTGATTACCAGTTCATATGCAAATGTATCATCATCGTTTTACAGTGCTAAATGGCAACGTAACTTTGAAGAAATGTTAGTAGCACCAGTACCTAATTGGGTGATTGTTGCTGGTTATATAGGTGGTGGTATGGCGCGTGGTATTTTAGTTGGCCTAATCGTTACATTTATTGCGTTGTTTTTTACTAACCTTCAAATTCATAGTTTTCCTATTATTATTATTACCGTATCGCTAACCGCTGCTATATTTTCACTGGGCGGCTTAATTAATGGTATTTTTGCGAAAACCTTTGACGATATCACTATAGTGCCAACCTTTGTATTAACGCCTTTAACCTATTTAGGCGGTATTTTTTATTCTATCGAATTATTACCAGACTTTTGGCAAAGCGTGTCACAGTTCAACCCTATTGTGTATATGGTAAATGTTTTTCGCTATGGTTTTTTAGGCATTAGTGATGTCAATATTTGGTCTGCATTAGGCTTGCTTGTTTTATTAATTGTTACGTTATTTGCTACCGCAATGACATTAATCACTAAAGGTATAGGTTTACGTAGTTAATGGTTAATTTAGACAATAATAATTTACAGAATAACAATCTTGACTCTACGGAGTGTAGTTTGGGTGACTCTAAAGAAATAGTGACAAACCAAACAGGTATTCATGAAAAATTGAGTGATGTGGTTAATAAGCACTTAACCCATGCGTTTCAAAAGCCAGTGCAAGCACATACGTTAGCTGCTTTTAACGAAGTGAATGAAACAATGTTAAGCTTTGATGGCGAAATAATACTTGATGCGTGTTGTGGTGTTGGGCAAAGTACGCGTTTATTGGCGAAGCAAAACCCTAATGCGTTTGTGATTGGTGTAGATAAATCAGCAAACCGTTTAGAGCGTAATATTGATGAGCATTTATCAACAGACTTAACTGATGTTGATAACTATTGTTTAATTAGAGCTGACTTAAATGATTTTTATCGTTTAGTGCAAGATGCAAGTTGGGTGATATCTCGACATTTTATTTTGTATCCTAACCCGTGGCCTAAATCAAAACATTTACAGCGTCGCTGGCATGGTAGTGCAGTTTTTCCTAATATTATTAAAACTGGGCAACGTATTGAGCTACGTAGTAACTGGCGTTTGTATTTAGAAGAGTTTTTAGCGGCCAGTAAAATGGCAGGTAGAACCGGTGAAATAGTGCAATTACATGTGACTGAACCGCTGACGCCGTTTGAAGCTAAATTTACTGCTAGTCAGCAAGTATGTTGGCAATTAGTGATTAAATAGTGGCATTATTCATCGCATTTCACTCTTTTTTATTGAAGTGTTATGAATAAAAGAAGACATTTTATGTTTTTTTTATTACAGTGCCGATATATTTTATTTACCTGTTTAATTGAAATTAATGGTAATTCACGTGAACAAAAATTATGACCTTAAAGCGTAAAGCAAGTGCATCTCAGGAGTCTTTACTTCGTATATTTACAGTACCTGAGGCGCCTGATTCTACATTAGGCAAAATTGAACGTGAAATTTCGCAAAACTTAGCGGGCTTTCTTGGTGATCACATTGCGTCAACTGATAAAGCTTTATTTGATATAGAAAAAGATTTCGACACCTCTACAATTCCTGAACAACCAAGTTTTGTATCAGATCATATGAGCCACTTACTTGATAAAGTGGTTGCACAATCAGTGCATACATCAAGCCCAAGCTTTATTGGTCACATGACCTCAGCGTTACCTTATTTTTTATTACCATTATCTAAGTTAATGGTGGGGCTAAACCAGAACCTTGTTAAAATAGAAACGTCTAAAGCATTTACCCCACTTGAACGCCAAGTAGTAGGCATGATGCACCGCTTGGTATACAACAATAATAACGACGACTATTACCAACATTTAATGCACAGCGCCAATCATTCATTAGGGGCATTTTGTTCTGGTGGCACAGTAGCGAATATTACTGCTTTATGGGTAGCAAGAAATAACTTATTAAAGCCAGAAGGGCAATTTAAAGGCGTTTCTCGCGAAGGGCTTCATCGCGCACTAACCCATTATGGGTATGACGACTTAGCCATTTTAGTGTCGTCACGTGGTCATTATTCGTTAAAAAAATCGGCCGATATTTTAGGTATTGGTCAAGACAACGTCATTGCTATTCCGACAGACCCAAATAATAAAATTGATTGCAAAAAGCTAGTTGCAAAATGCCAAGAACTTGCCGATAAAAATATTCGTGTATTAAGTATTGTTGGTGTAGCTGGCACCACTGAAACAGGTAATATTGACCCACTTGAAGACATAGCGGCAATTGCACAGCAATTTAATACGCATTTTCATGTTGATGCAGCATGGGGTGGGGCAACGTTATTGTCGAATAAGTACCGTCATTTATTAGCAGGTATTGAACTAGCTGATTCAGTGACCATTGACGCCCATAAGCAAATGTATGTACCTATGGGCGCAGGTTTAGTTGTTTTCAAAAACCCTGCTTCCGTAGCGGCTATAGAGCATCATGCTGAGTATATTTTACGTAAAGGTTCAAAAGATTTAGGTAGCCACACATTAGAGGGTTCTCGCCCGGGTATGGCAATGTTAGTCTATTCAAGCCTACATATTATTAGCCGTGTGGGTTATGAAATGTTAATTAACCAAGGTATTGAGCGCGCACAATATTTTGCTAATTTAATTAAAAAAAACCCTGATTTTGAATTAATTACCGAACCCGAATTGTGTTTGTTAACTTATCGTTATGTACCATCAAGCTTACAAAAGTTTATGGCAACTGCACATGGTGAGCAAAATAAAACATTGAATGGCTTATTAGATAGATTAACTAAATCGATACAAAAAAGTCAGCGTGAAAATGGTCGTTCATTTGTTTCACGTACACGTATTGAAGTTGAAAAATATCAAAATCATAAAACGCTAGTTTTTCGTGTGGTATTAGCCAACCCATTAACTTCAGAAGAAATATTAACTGATATTTTACAAGAGCAAGTACAACTTGCTGCTAAAAGTTTACGCTACTTTCCTGAACTAAAAAAATACACCAAGTAAAGCATTTATTATTAGACCTTAGTAAATGCTATATTTGTTTCAAATGTTAAAATCAACATAAGCTCAATAACTCCTTTATACTACGTTAATTTATACTTGTTGTTCATTAATTATAGCAATACTTATGCGGTTAATTGTTATTTATCATTATTAAAATATTTAACTTCAAAGAACTGTTATGCGTTCGTTAGTATGTGTTGAGACTCTATATTTATAGCTGAATCATTCACAGTAATTGAAATGATAAATTTTTCTGTCACTTGTTTTAATAGTTTTAAAATTTAATTTAACCTCAGATCGGTTTAAGCTTTAACCATAGAACTCATCTCTAAGTCACTGATGTTAAGGGTTGGCTTGTTTTCTTTTAAACAATAAGCCACTAAACCACCGAGTAAATTCAGCATAAAACCGTTTGGACTCCTGTGTCTTGAGTGCTCAATTTGAGATATATTTTTAAGTTGGTCGTTTATTGTCTCAATAATAAATCGTCTAGAAAGCATCGCTCTATCCCACAATGATAGCGCTTTTGCTTTCATGTTTTTCCTAACATTTGTCACTAAATCAACCCCTCGCTCAAGTAGAGATGATTTCAGTTTCTTACTGATATAGCCTTTATCCGCATAGAGATTATCGCAAGGCGCTGAAGCTAACTCAGGTACAGGTTTCGTATCATGAACATTACCTGTTGTCAGTTTGGCTGCTACTATTTCGCCTCGGTAATTACTGATAATATGCAATTTAAATCCATAGAACCAACCCATTGTTCCTTTAACACGCTGAGTAATACCATCAAATGTTTTATGTTGAGGGATACGTAAGTTATGACAAACCTTAATACTCGTTGAGTCAATAAACTCAACACCTGTTGCCTTTCCTTTTAATGTTGAAAAATAACTTGAAAGAGGCACTAAGGTTTTTGGCATGACTTCTAAGAAACGTGTATAGCTGAGTAATTCGGGGAAAGCATGGGTATAAAAACGAGAAATATAACCTAGGTAATAGTTTTTGAAATCACGGTAATGTGACATGTGAAAACAAATAATGATGGTTATTATTTCACTGGTTGCCATACGCCCCGAGCGTTGACGTTTCTTTGAGCCATCTGATAGCTGCTGCTTTTCCCATTCAGGAATAAATATTTTACAAAAATCATCGACATCACAAAATACATCATCTAACTTATCCATGCCTGTTCCTTTTTTTTCTTATTTTTTTGGTCGAAAGATCGGATCGTGGAAAAGGCAATTAGTTCCCTATAAAAATAAGTTCTTATCCCGAGCTGAGGTTACTTACAGTTATATTTGGCGCGATAAAAAGAAAGGCGGCTTATTATGGAAACAATTACGCTTACGATAGCAGTGGGAAGCTTGCAGGTAAGTGAAATATAGCTGAATGCCCCACATTGAGATAGAAACACGAGAAACGAAGAACCACTGGGAAAAGACCCTAAACACTGCACTGTCACCTTAGTGGAACGGAAAACTGGTTAAACCTTGATAGGTCAACTAAACGATAGAACGACTAAATCAACTAACAAACAACGATAAAATTAATGAGTAAGATGTCTGAGGAATTTAAAACAATTACCGCAGATAACGGTACTGAGTTTCACCAATACAAAGTCGTGGAGAGAGCAACAAATTACCCATACTCTTTTGCTAACCCACATCATTCTTGGGAACGTGGAACAAACGAGAAGACTAATGGCTTGATCAGACAATATCTAAAGAAAGGAACATCAATGCAAGGGTTAACCCAACAACAATACAATATCATTGCTGCTAAATTAAATACAAGACAAAGAAAACACTTAGGTTATAAAACATCTGAGGAGTGTTTCTATGAATAGTTACTTTTGTCGCACTTCAAAGTTGATACTAAGAACCAAGAAGATGAATGGATTTTTCAACTTAAGAAAGAGTGTGCTCTCTTATTATCTAGTAAACCTAGGGTAGGTAAAAGTAATACTGCTTACATTAATTTGGAATACTTCAAGTGTTGTCGGTATTTTTATTTTTGAATTAATTTATGAAAACATATTAATTCTAGAGCTTAATTTCATAGAATTTACCATTCATTTTAATGTAAACCATAATTAGTAACCACCCCCCATTGACATAGGGGGCTAATCATTAAAAAATCAATTATTTTTTGTAGGAAGAAAATGCTAAACTTGCATTAGTGCCTCCGAATCCGAATGAGTTTGACAATGCAAAATCAACGGTTTGAGTTCGTGCACCTTCCATTACATGATCGACACCGGTACAGGCTTCATCAAGGTTATCTACCGTAAGATTCCGAGTAAACGGAATTTTACCATAAATGATAGTTTGAATAGTGAAAATAGCCTCTAAAGCACCGGCAGCACCCAAAAGATGACCTATCGAAGATTTAGTAGATGAAACAGGTGTTGTTATGATGGAAGAATCTTTATCAACAGAAACATCCGTTGATATAATTGATGGTGTAGAATA
>JALZUE010000187.1 GCA_023301705.1 Alteromonadaceae bacterium
AATTAATAGCATCAACACAATTTTCTTTATCATAAAAGTAACTCCTTTACTTTTAATACAGGTGCAATATCAAGCATGGTTTCATTGAAGCATGTCACAGGAACAACACCAAAAACACAATTACAAATAAACATGGCAGTAATACTGTCAAGCGCTTGTAAACTGTGTTGAATGATAATGACGTCTGGCAGTAACGATAAAAGTTGTTGACGCATAATGCCATCTACGCCTGACAACTTAACTTCTGGCGTATGCCATTGATTATTAATTTGATAGAATACATTCGCACTAGAGGCCTCAACAACTTGTTGTTGTATATTTAACACTAATAAATCTTGCTCTGAACGGCTATCAAGCTCTTTTCTTACTAACACTTGCTCTAACCGATTTAAATGCTTAATACCTGCTAATTGAGGGTTGATCCCCAACATGGTATTAGCAACACCCATAGTGATACCTTGCTGTTGTAACGTTAAATAATTCTTAGGAAATTCGTGAATAGAAACAACAACTGTCGGCTCACTTACCCCTTCTCTAGAATAGCCTCTACCACCACTACCAGCTGAAATAAGTACCTTAAGAACCGCTAAAGTATACGATGAGGCAACAGCGATTAACTCTTGCTCAATTGACCGAAAATTAACGTCTTGTATAAATAAGCGTTCACAACCCTCTTGTAAACGTTGAATGTGCTTTGATAAAAGCTCAACTTTTCCGTTTGATATTTTTGCTGTGGTGAATAAACCGTCACCATAATTACATGCACGATCACTCGAAAGAAGCGAAGTATCTTTTTGTCCGTTAATAGAAAGGTATTTGTTCATTTACTTATATAACATCATTTTATAATAATTAGATTCAACGTATCGAACAGCTAAATAACCTGTGAAGCATTATCAATAAAGCAACATATTACATTCAACCATCAATAAAAAAGCCTGAATACTATATCAGTATTCAGGCTTTTATCATCAATCACTCGAATGGTAATTGCAAGTAATGAAAAGTTAAATCTTTTTGAAGACTAACGATCCATTCGTACCACCAAAACCAAATGAATTACATAGTGCATAGTCTAGCTTCACATCACGCGCTGTGTGCGCAATGTAATCAAGATCACAACCGTCATCTGGGTTATCTAAATTAATCGTTGGAGATACTTTTTGATCATACAATGACTGAATGGTAAAAATAGCTTCAACAGAACCAGCCGCACCTAATAAATGACCTGTCATAGATTTAGTTGAACCAACTAAAACAGAACTAGCGTCATTACCAAAAATGCTTTTAACTGCATTTGTTTCAGCAATATCACCAGCAGGTGTTGAAGTACCATGAGCATTAATATAACCAATTTCACTCGTGTTTATTTTAGCGTCATTAATGGCATTTTTCATTGATCTTGCCGCACCTTCACCATCAGCCGGTGGTGATGTCATGTGATAAGCGTCACCGCTCATACCAAAACCTACAAGTTCAGCATATATTTTAGCACCACGTGCTTTTGCTGTTTCGTATTCTTCTAATACGATAACACCAGCACCGTCACCTAAAACAAAACCGTCACGGTCTTTGTCCCAAGGGCGAGAAGCTGATTGAGGGTCATCATTACGGGTAGATAATGCACGAGCAGCGCCAAAGCCACCAATACCTAATTGTGTTGATGCTTTTTCAGCACCACCAGCAACCATAACGTCAGCATCGCCATAAGCAATCATACGCGCCGCATGACCAATATTATGAACACCACTAGTACAAGCAGTAACAATAGAAATATTTGGACCTTTCAAACCATACATGATTGATAGGTGACCAGAGATCATATTGATAATAGTAGATGGAACAAAAAATGGAGAAAGCTTACGTGGGCCAGATGCCATCAGTTTAGCATGGTTATCTTCAATAACGCCTAAACCACCAATACCTGAACCAACGGCAACACCAATTCGTTCAGCATTCTCTGCTGTTATTTCAATACCAGAATCTTTTATCGCTTGTACACCAGCAGCAACACCGTACTGAATGAACAAGTCCATTTTTTTGGCTTCTTTCTTAGCCATGTATAATTCTGGGTTAAAGTCTTTAACCAGACCTGCAAAACGCGTTGTATATTGAGCTGTATCAAAATGTTCAATATTACTAATACCACTTTTACCAAGTAGTAAATTTTGCCAAGTTTGTTCTGGGGTATTACCAAGCGGGCTTAACATACCAAGACCGGTAACTACAACACGTCTCATGCGTGAGTTGCCTCCGATAGAAAGTTTCTGAATAATGAAAGTAATTCATAATTACTTCAAATAATAGTTTGCTACTGTGTATTAAACTCAAATAGCAGATAAAAAAACAGGCGGATAAACCGCCTGTTCAATTAATTTTTTCTGATTAGCTGTTTGAGTTGATGTAATCAACAGCAGCTTGAACTGTAGTGATTTTTTCAGCTTCTTCGTCAGGAATTTCAGTGTCAAATTCTTCTTCTAACGCCATAACTAACTCAACTGTATCTAATGAGTCAGCACCTAAGTCGTCAACGAATGATGCAGATATTGTTACTTCTTCTTCGCTTACACCTAATTGCTCAACAGTGATTTTTTTTACGCGTTCTTCAATAGTACTCATTTTTCTTCCTTTACTAAATATTTTAATTTTTTCAAATTATGTGTAGTTTATTCGTCAATAAGTCGCCATGCAAGTAAGTATTGTTCTTTTTTCGCTGGTCAAACCTGATGACAGTTAAAAAATTACTGATTAACCTGATATTTATACAAATATAATACTCATTTAACAGACTCAGGTAATGTAGAAAAGTTCCTACTTAATCAATAAATTTAAACCATGTACATACCACCGTTAACATGTAATGTTTCACCGGTAATATAAGCTGCTGCATCTGATGCTAAAAAAGCAACAGCGCTGGCGATTTCTTCTGGCTTACCTAAACGATTCGCAGGTACTTGAGAGAAAATACCCTCTTTTTGCTCATCAGTTAAAGTTTGCGTCATGTCAGTATCAATAAAACCAGGTGCTACTGTATTTACAGTAATACCACGTGAAGCAACTTCTCTTGCTAATGATTTTGTAAAACCAATTAAGCCAGCTTTTGCCGTTGCATAGTTCACTTGACCTGCATTTCCCATAGTACCAACAACAGAACCAATATTAATAATACGGCCACAACGTTTTTTCATCATAGGACGAACAACGCTTTTGCTGATTTTAAATACTGATGACAAGTTAGTGTCGATAATATCGTTCCACTCATCATCTTTCATGCGCATAAATAAATTATCACGGGTAATACCAGCGTTATTCACTAAAATATCAATACCGCCATGTGCTTTTTTAATCGTATCAAACAAAGCTGTGATTGAATCATTATCTGTCACATTTAAAACAAGACCTTGGTCTTGTCCTAAATAGTCACTAATTTTTTCCGCACCACTTTCTGATGTTGCTGTACCTAAAACAGTGGCACCTAATTCTTTTAATTGTAATGCTATTGCTTTACCAATACCGCGACTAGCACCGGTAACTAAAGCAACCTTTCCTTCTAATGAAAACATATCTATTTCCTATTTTACTAATTCTACTGCTTTCTCTAATGTTGCATCTGTATTTGCAGCAACACATGTAAGTGATTTATCAATACGCTTTACAAGGCCTTGTAACACTTTACCAGGGCCTGTTTCTACTAAGCTTTCAACACCTGATTGTGCTAATGCTTCAATCGTTTCTGTCCAACGAACTGGGCTGTAAAGCTGTTTAATTAAGGCTTGTTTAATCGCGTCAGCTGAAGCTTCAATTTTTACGTCAACGTTATTAATAACATCAATTGTTGGCGTGTTAAATGTAATGTTGTTTAATTCTGTCGCTAAGCTATCAGCAGCATCTTTCATTAATGCACAATGTGAAGGTACACTAACAGGTAATGGCAATGCACGCTTTGCTCCAGCTTCTTTACATAAAGCACCTGCTCGTTCTACAGCAGCTTTATGACCAGCAATAACCACTTGACCAGGTGAGTTGAAGTTTACCGCAGAAACGACTTCACCTTGTGCTGCTTCATCACACGCTTTGATAATATTAGCGTCAGCTAAACCAATAATTGCATACATAGCACCAATACCCGCCGGTACAGAAGCTTGCATAAACTCGCCACGCTTTTTAACTAATACTACGGCATCGCTTAATGATAAAACATTAGCACACACTAATGCCGAATATTCACCTAAACTATGACCAGCAACCGCTTTAGGAGCAACAGCGCTTGTCGATTGAAATAAGCGAAACATAGCAACACTTGCTGTTAATAATGCTGGTTGGGTAAAATCTGTTTGATTCAATTGACCGTTAACATCTTCGCTCACTAACGCCCACATATCATAGCCAATTGCGTCAGACGCTTCTTTGAATGTTTGTTGAACAATTTCATTGTCGGCGAAGTCACTTAACATACCAACGGTTTGAGAACCTTGTCCTGGGAAAATAAAAGCTAAATTTTCTTGCATTTTTTAAAACCTAAATAACGTTATATCACTCAAATAATGTGTTTGAGATTAATTTTAAAAGTGAAGCGATTAATATTTAATTAACGCTGAGCCCCAAGTAAAACCACTACCAAAAGCTTCTAATAAAAGAGTTTGACCTCGTTGAATACGGCCATCTCTAATTGCAATATCTAATGCAGTAGGAATAGTTGCTGCTGACGTGTTGCCGTATTTATCAAGCGTTACTACAACTTGTTCCATTGGCATTGATAATTTCTTGGCTGCAGCTTTAATAATACGTAAATTTGCTTGGTGCGGAACAAGCCAATCAATATCTGATTTTTGTAAATTATTATGGTCAAGCGTTTGCTGAACAATTTCACTTAAACGTGTAACAGCAACTTTAAATACTTCATTGCCTTTCATATACACATAACTTTCATCAACTGATTGTGCATTACCGCGTTTTGGTGTTTCACAGCCTAATAATGCTTGAAATTGTCCATCTGCATGAATATGTGTAGATAAAATACCAGGTTCTTCACTTGCTTCTAAAATACAAGCACCACCACCATCACCAAATAAAATAATCGTAGAACGATCATCAGGTGCACACATCGGAGAAAGCACATCAGCACCAATAACAAGTATACGCTTAGCAATGCCTGATTTAATATATTGGTCTGCAACACTTAACCCGTAAATAAAACCAGAACACGCCGCTGCAATATCAAATGCCGGTATATTAGGAACATCTAAGAATTTTTGTACATAACACGCAGCACTTGGAAATGTTGCATGTGAACTTGCAGTAGCAACAACAATCATGTCTAAATCTGTTGCGTTAATACCCGCCATTTCAAGCGCTTTTTTAGCCGCCTCTGCGCCCATATAAGAAACAGTTTCATGCTCTGCTGAAATACGACGTTCTTTAATGCCGGTTCTTTCAACAATCCATTCATCAGATGTTTCAACGATTGTTTCAAGATCTTTATTTGATCTTACTTGTTCTGGAAAATAGCTTCCAGTGCCAATAATTTTTGAATACATAATTTATCTTATGACCTTTGCAATAAGCCCTGTTCCAAGCGTTTTGTGATTTTTTCTGGAACTTGTCTTTCAGTTTCTTTTACTGCTTCAATGATAGCTGCATAAAAAGCGTTAATATTTGCATTACCATGACTCTTAACAACAATTCCACGTAAACCAATTAAACTTGCCCCGTTATATTGATCAGGGTTTAAAGGCTTTAATAGTTTCTTTATTGATGATGTCAGTAATTTACCGATGATTTTAGCAAATAAATTGCGCTTAGAGGTAGACTTTAATTTATCGTAAAGCAAACGCGCAACTCCTTCGCATGTTTTTAATGCTACATTACCAACAAAACCATCACAAACAATGACTTCGGCTTTATTAGTAAAGATATCATTGCCTTCAACAAAACCAATGTAATTCACTTGGCTATTTTGTTGTAACTTAGTGGCAGCAAATTTAATATGATCACTGCCTTTATTATCTTCTTCACCCATGTTCAATAGTGCAACGCGTGGGTTTTCAACTTCGTCAACATGTTCGGCTAATACCGAGCCCATAATACCAAATTGATATAGCATTTCTGAATTACACACAACATTAGCGCCTAAATCTAACATAAACACATGTTTATTTTCATCATGTGTAGGTAAAGACGTAATTAATGCAGGGCGTTCAACACCAGGTAGTGTTTTTAATGTTACATGAGCCATAGCGAATAAAGCACCAGTATTACCTGCACTGACACAAGCTTGGGCTTTACCTTCTTTAACAAGGTTTAATGCTAAACGCATAGAAGAATTTTTTTTAGTTCTTAAAGCAGCAGAAGGTTTTTCCGTCATTTCAACAAATTCAGTTGTATGAATAATAGAAATATTGGGGTGTTCAGATAAATGATTTTTTGCTAATTGAGGGGTAATAATATCGCTGTCACCACAAAGAATGAGGTGAATATGAGGCATTGAATTAATAGCTAATGCAGCTGCCGAAATAATAATATGGGGGCCTTGATCGCCCCCCATAATATCTAACGCTAAGGTTAGATCAGTCAAGGTGTAAAGCTCGCTTATACAGCGATAACTTTAACGCCTTTATAGAATCCATCTGCTGTCACATGGTGACGACGGTGAGTTTCACCTGATACTGGATCTACTGATAAATTTTCTGGTGTCACTGCGTCATGTGAACGGCGCATGCCACGTCTTGAACGAGACTTTTTGCTCTTTTGAACTGCCATTTTGCCAAACTCCTAAAATGTTGTTAACTAAAATATATCTACTTGAGTTGTTTTAATACGTCAAAAGGGTTAGGTTTCTCTACTGCTTCCGGCAACTTACCCCAACTACTGTCAGCAGGTGCTGAACAATTTTTAAGATCATGCTTTGGAATTAATGGAATTGCAAGTAATAACTCGTCTTCTACTAATTCTCGTATATCAACTTCACCATTTTCGTCGTACTCTACTGCGTCATAATATGACGGCAGGTTTTCAGCTGCTTCTGCATTTTTAACAGGACTGAAAGTAAAATCAATCGCTAATTCGTTATCAAATGCATCATTACATCGCTGACATGTTAATGAAACAATTGCAGTGCCTTTGCCTGACATTACTACCAAGCCAAGTTCATCTACATGGAATTTAACACTAACATAAATTTGCTCACTACAATCAATACTTGCAGCAAGCAATCTGTTCATTCCCGATGAGTCAAAATATCCTTCGCATTCAAGTCTTCGTTGAGCGCTTCGGTACGGGTCTATCGTTATCGGTAATTTAAGATTCTTCATATGGCGCGCATAATAAAGCCCATTCACAGCTGTGTCAAAAGAAAATTACGCTATTTGCTTTAAAAATAGTGTTCAAGCCCAATATTGCATATAAAGTAATAAAATATGAGCTATTTATGAGAACACTTGTTTTAGGATCAACTTCGGTATTTCGTAAAGAAATACTATTAAAACTCAACTTACCGTTTGAATGTGCCAAACCTAATATTGATGAAACGCCTTTATTAAATGAAAGTCCTATTGCATTAGTTGAACGTTTAGCCAGAGAAAAAGCTCAAGCGGTAGCGCACTTATTCCCTAATGCATTAATTATTGGTTCTGATCAAGTCGCTTTACATAATACTACTATTTTAGGTAAACCACACACGCATGAAAATGCAATTAAGCAACTTAAACAATTCAGTGGCAATAAAGTAGAGTTTTATACTGGATTGGCAGTTCACGACACTCAAACGGGTGAAACGCATTCGTTAGTTGAACCATTTAACGTTCATTTTAAAACATTAACAGACAGCGCCATTAACAATTATTTATTAGCTGAAAAACCGTATAAGTGCGCTGGGAGTTTCAAAAGTGAGGGCTTAGGCATTTGTTTATTTGAAAAGCTAGAAGGTGATGATCCTAATACATTAATTGGCTTACCGTTAATTAAATTGACCGAGTTATTATTGAAATGCAATGTTGATGTATTAAATGAACAAGTGAACCAATAGTCATTAATAAGCACGAATAAATTGCTCATCAACATAGCTAACACAATAGTATATTGTGTTAGCTAAACCGCATATAACGCTTTTTTAAAATGATTAATTATGTAATAAGCTCAGTCAACTCTTCAATTGATGTCACAATTGCTTTGGGGTTCTGTTGAGCTAATGACTCTTTAGTAGCTGCGCCCATAGTTACACCAATGCAATCTATACCGGCATTTTCGGCCATTTTCATATCAAAGTATGAATCACCAATCATTACAGCTTGGTGCTTTTCTAACTTCGCAGTATGCAAAATTTGATAAATCATGTCAGGTTCAGGTTTTGACAATGCTTCATCAACCGTTTTCGTATCAGCAAAAAAATGTGCGCTATTTGTTAACTTAAGTAGGCTGTCTAAACCAACTCTTGATTTACCCGTAGCAATTGTGATGACTTTACCTTGCGATTGAAGGCATTGTAACAAATGATGCACGCCATTAAATAATTCAAGTTTATCTTTATTACCTAACTTATATTGTTGTTTATAGGTTTCGGCTATTTGCTCACATTGTTCATCACTTGCCGTTGGCATAAGCTGCTTAATAGCTTCATATAGGCCTAAACCAATAATTGATTTCGCTTCTTCATCTGTAGGTACTGGAAAATTAGCTACTGTAAAGGCTTGTTGAATTGATGAAACGATATAACTAATGGAATCCATTAATGTTCCGTCCCAATCAAAAATATAACATTGGTAATCTTTCATCGTTGGTAATACTTCATCATTGTTACTTGTATTAATACGTTCATTACAATTATTATCAAATTCTGTACTTAATGCCCTACTTTAGTGAGCTTATTTAATACTTTTTGTAAGCTTGGCTCTAATGGCGCTTCAATTTTTATACGCTGCTCAGTTTTAGGATGCATAAACTCAATACTGGCCGCATGTAAAAATAGGCGTTTTAAGCCTTTATCTTTTAAGCTGTAATCAAAGTCTTCATCACCATATTTTGGATCACCCGCAATTGAGTGTCCTTTACATTTACAGTGAACACGAATTTGATGGGTTCGACCTGTTACTGGAAATGCACGAACAAGTGTTGCACCATGATAATTCTGTAACACTCTAAAACGTGTTTCTGACTCTTTACCATTAACATTGTCAACAATAACAACACGCTCGCCTGACTTTAAATCATTCTTTCTTAAGCCTTCGGTCACTCTAGTCAATTTAGTTGACCAAGAACCTTTCACTAGTGCATGGTAAAATTTTTGTACTTGTTTATTTCGTAATTGTTCATGTAAAAACCTTAACGCTGAGCGCTTTTTAGCAATCACTAAACAACCAGAAGTGTCTCTATCAAGTCGATGAACCAGCTCTAACATTTTTGCTTGTGGTCTTAACGCTCTAATTGCTTCGATAACACCAAAACTTAAACCACTACCTCCGTGCACTGCCATGCCTGACGGTTTATTTAATACGATAAACAAATCATCTTCAAAAATAATTTGTTTCTCTAAATTAGCAACAACATTTAATTGAGTAGAAACAGGAGCAGACTTTTCAGCCATACGAATAGGCGCAACACGAATTAAGTCTTGATCTTGAATTTTATATTCAGGCTTTATACGTTTTTTATTGACACGAATTTCCCCTTTTCTAAGCAATCGATAAATCATGCTTTTGGGAACACCCTTAAGGGTTTTAACTAAATAATTGTCAATACGTTGGCCCGCTTCATCAGCGTCAATGGTATAAAATGTTACTTGAGGTTTAACAGAGTCGGTCATTATTATAATCAGGAAAATCTTTCATAAAGCGAAGTTTATCATAAAAAAAAGGACATTTAGTTAAATAAAACATCTCATTTCGTTGCCATTTGTACATATATAGTGTGATAATGCCGACGTTATAGGTGATGTATCCCTGTAACATAATAAAAACGAGATACTCAGCGAAATGTAAGAGGCATCTGCGGCCACCTTAATGTACGAATACAAATACTGTTACTGACAATTTCAGTTAACGATACATTAAGTTATTACGGCCTGTTATTACCTACAACGTGTAATTTGTTGTGATGAAGTAATATAAACAGAGAGTCCGGCGCCAATGTATCATTATATTAGTAAATAGAATGGTTCTGTAATTTTCAAAGACCAAATTAATGCATCAAAGATTGAGCATATTGGTAACATCAGACTATTCAAACACTAGCGCAGCATGAAAAGCTGGCAACATAAAGATTTTGATTCTATGAAGAAAGCTTCATAGCGTAATGTAATAATAATCAAAGTAAATACAATCAGAGAATTAACAGCTTATACGGTAATATGGCCGTATAAAATTGACACCCGAGAGGCTGACAAATTGCTGTTTACGTAATAACAGATTGCTTTGTGTACCAAGCAAACCTTGTGCTGTGGCTAAAATTAGGTCACAAAACTATGAAACGTATGTTAATTAATGCTACTCAGTCAGAAGAACTGCGCGTAGCACTTGTCGATGGTCAACGCCTGTATGATTTAGACATTGAAAGCCCAGGACATGAACAGAAAAAAGCCAATATATACAAGGGTAAAATCACTCGTATAGAACCTTCTTTAGAAGCCGCATTTGTTGACTATGGTGCTGATCGCCACGGTTTTCTACCAATGAAAGAAATTGCGCGTGAATACTTCCCCAAAGGTTACACCTTTCAAGGTCGCCCAAATATCAAAGAAGTATTAACTGAAGGTCAAGAAGTTGTTGTTCAAATTGACAAAGAAGAACGTGGTCAAAAAGGCGCTGCCTTAACAACGTTTATCTCACTTGCTGGTAGTTACTTAGTATTAATGCCAAATAACCCTCGTGCAGGTGGTATTTCTCGTCGTATCGAAGGTGATGAGCGTATTGAACTTAAAGCTTCATTAAACAAGTTAAGCCTGCCTAAAGGCATGGGCTTAATTGTTCGTACTGCTGGTGTTGGTAAAGCATATGAAGAATTAGAGTGGGATCTCAATGTTTTATTGAAACATTGGAAAGCAATTGAAGAAGCCGCTAACGAGCGCCCTTCTCCGTTCTTAATTCACCAAGAAAGTAATGTAATTTTACGCGCGATTCGTGACTATTTACGTAGAGACATTGGTGAAGTTCTTATTGATCGCCCTAAAATATTTGAAAGTGTTAGAAAGCACATTGAATTGGTTCGCCCTGATTTTTTAAGTAAGGTAAAGCTTTACACCAATGATGTACCGCTGTTCACTCATTACCAAATAGAAACTCAAATAGAATCAGCTTTCCAACGTGAAGTACGTTTACCTTCAGGTGGCTCAATTGTTATTGACCCTACTGAGGCAATGACATCGATTGACATTAACTCAGCAAGAGCTACCAAAGGTAGTGATATTGAAGAAACAGCCTTCAATACTAACCTTGAAGCTGCAGATGAAGTAGCACGTCAGTTACGTTTACGTGATTTAGGTGGTTTAGTCGTTATCGATTTTATTGATATGACCCCAGTACGTCATCAACGCGAAGTTGAAAACCGTATGCGTGATGCTGTAAGACATGACCGTGCACGTATTCAATTAGGCCGAATTTCACGCTTTGGTTTACTTGAAATGTCACGTCAACGTTTACGCCCATCTATTGGTGAAACAAGCCAAAATGTTTGTCCTCGCTGTAACGGTACAGGCCAAGTTCGTGGTATTGAATCATTAGCATTATCTGTTCTACGTTTAATGGAAGAAGAAGCCATTAAAGACAATACATTACATGTACAAGCACAAGTACCAGTACCTGTAGCAACGTATTTATTAAATGAGAAGCGTCGCAGTGTAATGCACATTGAGAAGCATCATAAAGTACATGTATTAATTATTCCAAATCCACATATGGATAGCCCACAATACGAAGTATTGCGTGTACGTAAAGATGAAACGGTTGCTGAAGCTAGTTATGACATTGCTATTACTGAAGCGAAAGCTGAAGAAGCAGTTATGCCTAAGTTTGATACAGATGCTCCTAAACGTGAAGAACCTGTGTTACAGGGTATGTCTGCACCTAAGAATGATTCAGCACCAGCA
>JALZUE010000188.1 GCA_023301705.1 Alteromonadaceae bacterium
TAACTTGCGACTGTGAAAGATAGTGCCAGACGTAACGCTATATTGATGGTGACAGCCTTTGCACTTGAACTTACGGCGAGTGGATATGTCGTAGCTCTCGTAACAGCCGCACTTAGGACATACAGCGCCGCCCTCTGTTTCAGGCCAACGGATTTCACAGAACAGGCCATAGGCCGATTGCTCGCCCATCTTGTAAATCTTCTTAAGGCTCAAGTCGCGGGACTTAGCTGATAAAAGAAAATGTTGACCCATTGTATTGCACTCCAAGTGATACGTTATGCATCACATATAGTGCAATATTAGCTATTGTCAATGCAAATTGCATCATTTATAGTGTAAAAACACTATAGGAGGTTCAATTATGCCAGATAAACCAGAATACGAACGAAAAATGTCACTTATCTTGAAGTCAGAGATAAAACGAGCGGGACTCACTTATTCGACTCTAACAGAGAAGTTAGGGGAGATTGGAGTCGTTGAGAAAGAAGCCAATGTGCGGAACAAGATAGGTAGAGGCAAGTTTAGCGCCGCTTTTATGGCAGAGTGTATGGACGCTATGGGAGTCTCTGATTTGAGGCTTTAGAGTAGACTCTTGCAAACAGTTCAGCCATCTTCCTTTCACCCTGTAGGGCAAGAGGCTAGTGCCTCTGACAGTTTCTTCACTAGAGGGACTGTAAGAACTAAGCAGGGTTCCTAGGATTCTGCTTATCGGCTTTAATTTAACCTAAGGCCTTGGGTTCAAAGAGGAGACAGCGATGTCAAATCTACCCAAAATAAAATTCGAGTTTAAGGTGAATGTATTTTCACTTCTTATTCTCGTGGCTGAACTGCTCGCAAGAGTGTTCTAGTATCAGGGTTGCGGAGTTAACGCTCCGTGGCCCGTCTACTAATTCTGTTTAATTTATCCTTTCTTCAATAGGTATTTGAGTACCATTTACCTGTCTCAGCAGAAATTCCTGCTTCGAAACTTTTAAACCCTATGTAAGCCCCGTAACTATTCTTAGCGTTATATCTCCCTGAAATCCGTAGAGGGTCGGTTCTGTAGACGCTTTCATATTGAACACTTGAAGGGTCTTTCATACGTCTCGAAACTTCCTTTTGTGTTATTTCTATGAATTGGTCGTCAGATAAACCTGTACAAGCGGTTAGAGCTTCGCTGATTTCAACGTCATCAGAGCTTAAACTGGCTGACATTTGGCCTATGCTACAGTCCAAGACAGAGTAACTGCGTATGCGCTCTGTCGGCGCATATTCTGTGTTTGAATAGACCCTCCCTTGCGGCTCACAAGCTGTAAGCATTAAAACCGCTATCATTATATGAATTCTCATGGTTCTCCTCGTGTTGGTTGCGTTTACGTTATGACCCGCCGTTGGAGTCGGGTCGTTGCAACCTCACACAAGGTGAAAATCCCTACCTATTCACCGACAGAGGTAATTAATCCCTGTCTTAAATGGCTGTTGTATTAAGCAGGTAACCCGACATAACGGGCACCTTGCGTTTAAGGTTGCAGTACGAACTTTAATTCCCTTTCATTGTAAAAGCTAGATGAATATTTAAAGGTATTGGCAAAGAGCGACCTTAGGCTGTAAGTATTTGGGATGAACAAAACAGCTATCGCCATCACCATATTGGTTTGCCTCACGGCATCCGTGATTTATTCAATACAATATGTCGGGATAGAACTGCCAAAACAGCAAGCCGTAGATAAGTATTGGGAGGCCAAGGCAGAGCAATCCGACTACGACATCACGCTCATTTGTCCGCGCCCAAGTGAGACGGGTAAGCCCGTATCCATTGAGGATTGTCACAGGCAAAATCAGTACCATCAAGACAGAGAACTTCAGATAGCCGACCACAGGGCGCAAATCAGCATGACGCGAGCTGCTTTTGCGGCTTTTATGTTGGGAGTGCTCGGCACTGGTCTGCTTACCTATACTCTTATCGGAACTATGAACGCTAATAGACAACTTCGAAGGCAGAACGAAATTGCTCTCGACGCTACTAGAGCGGAATTTCAGCCTTACTTTGAGGTCTATCCCTTTAAATTTAAACCACCTCTCCATGTCGAAGAAACGGGAGCAGAGAGATACATTCCATACTTCTATTATAGAGATGGGAAAATCGACATCCCTTACTCTATGTTGATTAAGAACAACGGGAAAACGCCTGCCCGTGACCTCTTTTATATACTCTCTGCTGAGATATGGATTCCCACTCAAACTGACACAGGGAGGGCTTTCGAAAAATTTCTCATAAAGAGACAAATGAGTTATTTTTCCCACTTCATCGGCAGTGACAAACAAAAAAAGATTGAGGGCAGACTTACTTTTAACATAGGGGACGTTGAGGGTTTTGAGATTAGAGACAATAAGATAAGGTCTGACCGATTTAGAGTTGAAGTAAATATCCGAATTAGCTGGAGCGATGACTTTTCTGACGATAGACGTGTCCGAATTGCCTACGGAACTGGACTGCTTAGTAAGGGAAAAATTCCTTGGCTCGGCCACGGCATGGCTAAAGCAGAAGAATATGATGGCCATGAATATTGGAACAATCGAGACGACATTAATTTTCCGCTTGGGATATATGGCGGCAATTTGTTTAAAAACATCCCGCCAAATGGTAGTTAGGGCTCTCAATGCCGTCAGGGACAACACCTTAAACATCAAGTCGCCTCTGAATTTTGATATAGCTCCGCTTGGTGCGTTTGCTACATAAGACCGCAAAGAAGGACACTTAGATAAGAGTGCATAACCATCCAAATATTTGATGGCTCTAAGTGGTGCAAGGCCATTTAATAAACGTCTTAGTATAACCATCAT
>JALZUE010000189.1 GCA_023301705.1 Alteromonadaceae bacterium
ATAAATAATGATAGTGTACGTAGCCCTCTGGATAGAATAAAGGATCGGAGGAATAAAAAGGAGTAGAGACATAGCCGATATATGCGGAAGTTGGTATATTAGTCCGCATATACAGGAGTTGAACAAAATCTAAGAACTCGCAGGGCAAATATGTTTGCTAAAAATAACGATCAATTCTAGTCTAAAATATCTTTGAATTGTAAATCAAAAACAATTTGAAGATGAAAGAATCACGCTCAAAAACGAGTTACTTAAATTCATATATTGACTATATGGAGCTGGCCAATTACAGTAAATCAACAATTTCTTTGTATAGTAAATCCCTATCCTCCTTTTTTGATTATGTGGTGGATCAAAAGGGTGAAGAATCTGACATCATAGAATTAAGCAAGAGATATTTGCTGCAATTAAAAAGGAATAATCGCTCATGGGGAACGGTAAATATACATTATTCAGGGATTAAGTTGTTCTGCACGAAAATCTTACATCGGCAGTGGGAAATAGAAAAACTGCCACGCCCAAGGACGGAAAAGAAGCTCAATAGAATATTATCTAGAAGAGAGGTAGAATCGATGATCATTCAAACTAAATCATTAAAGCATAGAGCGATCATTTACCTGTTTTATGGTACAGGTATACGCATATCAGAATTGACCAATGTGCGTATAGGAGATATTGATTCAGACAGAAAAGAACTGTTTGTGCGATTAGGAAAAGGGAGCAAAGACAGAGTTGTAGATATGCCAGAATGTTTATTCCCAATATTGAGATTGTATTACAAAGAATACAGACCGAAGCAGTATTTATTCGAAGGACAAAGTAAGCATCACTTACAGTATAGTCATAGCTCGATACATAAGATATTACAAAGAGCTAAGAGGAAAGCTAAGATAAAGAAAGGCTTATCCGCGCATACGCTTCGCCACTGTTACGCCACACACCATTTAGAAAATGGTACAGATATAGTATATATCAAAGAACAGTTAGGTCATAAAAACTTAACTACTACTGAGAAATATCTACATCTATGTGGCAAGATAAATCGTCAAATACATCATCCGATAACAGACTTACAGATCGACCTGTTAGAGTCAACGCTCTAGGTAATCTGATGAGAGACTATGGTGAGCGATATATCAATGAATATGAGCCAGCGCTCAACAAGATAAAATTGATAAGAGCGATGCGTGTATGTAAAACGCCAGCGCTAGGAGGTCGTAATATCAAATGTACTAAATGTCAAAATGATCATTACACATATTTTTCATGTGGTCATAGTCACTGTCCGATATGTCAGAGTATCAAGCGAGAGCAATGGGTAGATAAGATAAGGTCAGAATTATATGCAGTACCCTACGTACACATAGTTTTTACTTTACCGCATGATCTGAATCGCTTAGCCAAATCAAATCCAACGCTGATCTATGGATTACTAATGCGAAGTTCGTGGGCTACGATAAAGAAACTATCCCTAAAATCTTCTAATGTTGGAGCTTTGCCAGGCATGGTGTCAGTACTCCACACGTTTGGATCGGATATGAAATATCATGTACATACGCATAATTTAGTAACCTTTGGAGGCTTAAAAGATGGGAAGTGGCTGTATCCTAAGCGTAAAGATAAAATAGCACGGTACCGAGAAATGTGCAGTGTCTTTAAGACTATATTTTTGAAATCTTTAAAGAGTTTATTTGATCTAGGCGAGATTACATATCATAAAAACTATAAAGAAGTAATAGCGGATGTAAAAGATAAAAGGTGGGTAGTGCATAATACACATCCAACTTTAGATACTCGAATATTAGAAAATTATCTAGCGAGATATATCAACAGGATAGCGATAAGCAACTCACGAATAAGGTATGTCAAAGAAGTACAAACCGTACAAATAAGATATAATGATTATCGTAATCAGAAACATGGCGAAGCAGCTCCTAAAGCGTACCGATATTTGGATCCGTTGGTGGCTATCCATCAGATAATGCAACATGTATTACCGTCCTATTTTCAAAAGTCTAGAAGATATGGCCTTCATTCCAATGCAACAAAACGCAGTATTGAAGCAAGTATACCTGATGCGGTAAAGAGAAATGGCAAGACGATACGCACAATCTTACAGATACTTAATGAGTTACTACAAAAAACACCATATAGGTGTGAGAGGTGCAAATCTACTGATCACATTATCTTAGAAGTGAAAGCAGACAGGAGATGGATACATAAATATTTACATATCCCAACGTCCAATAAGTCGCCCCCTATGAAGAAGAATACCACATATCGAAAGAGTGCCCTATTTGCATCAAATTGAATCTGCGAAGGGCCAAACCTATATTAGTAGTTAAGCCAATAGGCGGAAAAGCAGCAATTTATATAGATAGAAATCTACAAAAATGAAAATGGAAGAAGTTAAGCGTGAGCAAAGACCAGAAACATCAAATAAATCTGCTATCTTGTCTATATCAAAGGAGTGTAACCTCGTATTAGATACCCTAGGCAAATAAAACAGCGACATTGTTCAACTGGAATGTATTTGTAATGACAGAGTGCAATCGTAGATTTAACAAGCTATATACACAGACATTCCTTTGAGTTAGCGATAATTAAAAAAAAATGAACAAATGAAGTATATCAAGAAGATTGAAATATCTGATTCAGGATTATTTGAAAATTTGACTATAGAGTTTTCTGATAAAATGAATTGC
>JALZUE010000190.1 GCA_023301705.1 Alteromonadaceae bacterium
AAACAATTAACAACTAAGCATCTACTTTATGTAATATTTAATAAATATTAAACATTACAAAGGTTGTTGTATGGCCTAATGTATACAACCGCCTTGAATATTGTTTGCTTGGTGGAGCTATGCGGGATCGAACCGCAGACCTCTTCGCTGCCAGCGAAGCGCTCTCCCAGCTGAGCTATAGCCCCATAAAGTCACTATATTAAACACACTTGAACACATATGTAAAAAGCAATCATGACTCTGTGAAAGCGAGGCGCATTCTAAGCAGACACCCTTAGAGTGTCAACCATTAATTTAAATAAAGTCTGTTTTTTTTATAGGTAAACGTTTAAGTGTGTATTTTGCAATCAAATTGCTTGTTTTTCATCTGTATAACTTATTGTAAATGTAGAAAACACAAATAAACATTTCTCATTAAAGTATATAAATAATTATACTTTTGTAACGGTATTTTATTAATAAGGTATTATCGATAATAAGTAACAAATATAAATATCTTCAAAACATTTAATTTTTAAAAGTTAACCATTTGCTTTATTTTTAAATTAATAGCCAGTAAAGTAATTAATACAAATACTTAAATTAGCGTTTTGTAATGCAGTTAGAATCTCTTAATGTTGTCGCAATCGGCGGCGGTCATGGTTTAGGGCGAGTACTCTCTACCCTTTCATTTCTTGAAAACCAACTAACAGGAATAGTTACAACCACCGATAATGGTGGTTCTACAGGCCGTTTACGTCAACGTAGTAGTACAATTGCTTGGGGAGATTTACGTAATTGCTTAATGGAATTAGTTGATAGTAACTCTATAGGCAGTCAGTTGTTTAATTTTCGCTTTGATGGCCAAGATGAGTTAGGTGGTCATAACTTAGGTAATTTAATTCTATATAGCCTAGGAAAAATACAATCACGCCCTATTGAATCAATAAAGTTAGTTAGACGTATTCTGCGTATTAAAACTTCTGTATACCCAATGTCTGAAACGCCCACTGATTTAATGGCTTTTTATGATAAGGGGTTATGTCGTGTTGGTGAGCTGTCTGTTGATGAAATGCCAGTAATGCCAGAGAACCTTATTTTAGCGCCCTTAGTTAAAACACCTTCTGACTGTATAAAAGCAATACAAAATGCGGATCTTATTATTTTAGGGCCAGGTAGCTTTTTAACGAGTGTTATCCCTCCTTTGCTTGTTAGAGACATATCTAACGCATTAAAAGAGCGAAGCGGACATTGTATATTCATTGAGAACGTTGTGCCTGAAAAAAGCCCCTCAGCGCAGTTAACGCTTGATGAAAAACTAAATTGGATAGAAAAAAACGTCGGTTGTTTGCCTATAGATTCTGTGATTGCAAATGAAGGTGTAACTTCTGAAAGGGTCAATGTCGTTAATGCTAACTTAGCAAAAGATGACGTACCTCATCATCACGATCGCAAACATTTAATCGCGGCTATAGAGAATTCATTAAGAAATAAGTAGCTTCAAAATAAACAGTTGAATATCTTACTATCTAAATTTTGCTAATATATTTAATCTAAAAAAGAACGTGCAGTCACTTGAACGTTCTTTAATAAACTAATAAATAACGTTAATTAGACGTTGGTTTATCTTCACTAATTCTACTGGCTACTGCACCTTTTTGATCTTTATATTTAGCATCAGCTCTTTTGTTATATGGTCTTACAGCGCTATCAGACATTGTTTCAAAGTTCAGTGCTGCTATTTTCATTTTAGGTCTTAACGCTAAAGGCAACTTACCGCTGTTATAAAACTCTAATACGATTTGCCCTGACCAACCAGGGTCTATACGATGTGCAGTAACATGTACCATTAAACCTAAACGCGCCAATGACGAACGACCATCTAACCAACCAACAATATTATCAGGTAAGGTAACAGACTCATAAGTTACCGCTAGCGCAAGTTCACCAGGGTGTAAGAAAAAAGCGTCGCCATCAGCGATATGAATTTCTTCATTCATTACCCTGTTCATGGCTTTTTGTACTTCTTCACTTGGGCCGCTTAAATCTATATAAGGAGCTGTATGGTCTTGAAAGACTCGAAACTTATTACCTAAACGTATATCAACACTGACACCTGAAATCATAGATGAATCTGGCTTAGGATCTATTTGAATATTACCTAGCTCAATGTGTTTTTCTATGTCTTTATCACACAATCTCATTTTTATTCTCAAAAGTATTTTGATTATTCATTATGCTCACAAACAAGCTATTCACTGATAACATCAGGTGTTAATGGGCTTCTATTATCTAACTGCAAAAATAGTTGTGCAGCCGTATTTCTAGCTATTTTACGATACTGTTGTGCTATTTCACCAGAGCTATTTTCAATTAGTGGTGAAACGCCACAGTCCATATCAGCGCGAATATCACTATTTAAAGGTAAGTGACCTAATAACTCAGTTTGATATTGCTCAGCAACAAACTGACCTCCCCCCTCGCCAAACAAGTGCGATTTATGACCACACGATTCACAGGTGTGATAGCTCATGTTTTCAATCACACCTAATACAGGAATATTCACTTTATCAAACATTGCTATGCCTTTAATGGCGTCAGCTAGTGCAACATTTTGTGGTGTTGTTACCACTACAGAGGCCGCAACAGGCACCTTTTCAGATAAAGTAATTTGAATATCACCGGTACCTGGTGGCATATCAATAATTAAATAATCGAGTTCGCCCCACAAGGTTTCATGTAATAGTTGATCAAAGGCTTTACTTGCCATTGGCCCACGCCATACAGCAGCATCTTCATCAGGTACTAAAAAGCCAATCGAATTGAGTAACAATCCATTAGATTCAACTGGAATCATTAACTGGCCATCACGTGACATTGGTTTTTTATCGGTAACACCTAACATGGTAGGAATAGACGGACCATAAATATCAGCGTCAAGTATACCTACTCTGGCACCTTCAGCTTGCAAGGCATACGCTAAGTTCACACTGGTGGTTGACTTACCAACACCCCCCTTACCTGAAGCAACCGCAATGACATTACGTACACCTACAATATGATGTTCACGAACAGGTAATACATGAAAAGCAACATCGAACTCAACCTTAACGGGTAATTGCTCTGATAAACTTTTAGCCAACTCAAGTAATTCACTGTAACAAGGAAACGGGACAGTTAATTGAATATCAATGCCTGTTTTAGTGGCTTTAAATTTAGGTGCATCACAAACAGCTAGCACCCCTAAAGGAAAGCTCGAAGATCGATACGAATTTAATGTTTCGGTGATCACTTCAATATGCTGATCTGACACTTTTTTTGATGGAAATAGCTTTTTAAACAATTTAGTCACTTAATATTGAATGAATTTCACGTAAGAATGAAAAAACAACGGATTTATTGATGAAACCTAGCGCTAAATTTTGTACCATTGCGCAATTGATTTCCACCTAAATGTTATAAATATTACATGTCTGAAAATTCTAACCTAAAAACAGCCTCTGAAAAACGTAAAATATTGGCTACTTGTGCGCTTCCTTATGCTAATGGCTCTATTCATTTAGGGCATTTATTAGAACATATTCAAACAGATATTTGGGTGCGTTTTCAGCGTATGCGTGGTCATGAAACATATTTTGTATGTGCTGATGATGCTCATGGCACACCAATCATGTTAAAAGCTCAAGAATTAGGTATTACACCTGAAGCGATGATTGATGGTGTTCGTGAAGAGCACATGGCTGACTTTAAAGACTTTATGATTAGTTTTGATAACTATCATTCAACACATAGTGATGAAAATAGAGAACTCGCCAGCCATATTTATAACTCATTAAATGATAGCGGTTATATTAAAACGCGTGTAATTTCGCAATTATACGATGAAGAAAAAGGCATGTTCTTACCTGATCGTTTCGTTAAAGGGACTTGCCCTAAGTGTAAGAGCGAAGATGAAAACGGTGATAGCTGTGACAACTGTGGCGCAACCTACTCTCCTACTGAAGTTATTAATCCACGCTCTGTTGTTTCAGGCTCAACACCTGTTTTAAGAGATTCTGAACATTACTTTTTTGACTTACCTAAATTTGGTGACATGTTAAAAGAATGGACAACCAGTGGTTCATTACAAAGCGAAATGGCGAATAAGCTTAATGAATGGTTTGAGTCAGGCTTACAACAGTGGGACATTAGCCGCGATGCTCCTTACTTTGGTTTTGAAATACCAAATGCACCGGGTAAATACTTCTACGTATGGTTAGACGCACCTATTGGTTACATGGGTAGCTTTAAAAACTTATGTGATAAACAAAATATCAACTTTGATGAATTTTGGCATAAAGACTCAACTGCTGAGCTTTATCACTTTATTGGTAAAGACATTATATATTTCCACAGCTTATTCTGGCCTGCAATGTTAGAAGGTGCTGGCTACCGTAAACCAACCAATGTTTTTGCTCATGGCTTTGTCACGGTGAATGGCGCAAAAATGTCAAAATCGAAAGGTACTTTCATTAAAGGCCGTACGTATTTAGATCATTTACAGCCAGAATATTTACGTTACTACTACGCAGCTAAGTTAACAAACAAAATTGATGACTTAGATTTGAACTTAGAAGATTTTGCTCAACGTGTAAATTCAGATTTAATTGGTAAAGTGGTTAATATTGCTTCTCGCTGTGCTGGCTTTATTAGTAAACGTTTTGACGGTATGTTATCAACCAATATAGACGATCAAGACCTTGCTGATGACGTAATGGCAGCTGGTGACAAATTAGCTGACTTATACGAGGCTAGAGAGTTTGGCCGTGCTATGCGTGAAATAATGGCTTTAGCTGATAAAGTGAATGAATACATTGCCATTAAAGAACCTTGGCAATTAGCGAAAGACGAATCAAAAATGCAAGAAGTACAAGATGTTTGCTCATTAGGCATCAACTTGTTCCGTACATTAATGATTTACTTAAAGCCTGTATTACCAGCATTAGCTGAAAAAACTGAAGCATTTTTAAATGATGAGCTTGTATGGGAAGGTCACAAAACGTTATTGACTGATCATAAAATTAATAAATTTAAAGCCCTTATGCAGCGTATTGATATGGATAAAATCACGGCAATGTCTGAAGCGTCAAAAGACAGCCTTGTCGCAACCAATGATAAACCTGTAGAAAAAGCTAAAAAGAAAAAAGCAGCTAAACCTGAAAAAGTAGACTTTAACTTTAGTAACCCATTAGCGTCAGATCCTATTGCACCAGAAATTCAATTTGATGATTTTGCAAAAATAGATTTACGTGTTGCTAAAATAGTTAACGCTGAGCATGTTGAAAAAGCAGACAAGCTATTACGTTTAGAACTTGCACTTGATTCAATAGAAGGCGGTGAAACACGTCAGGTATTTGCAGGTATTAAATCAGCTTATCAACCTGAAGATTTAATTGGCAAACTAACGGTGATGGTAGCTAACCTAGCACCACGTAAAATGCGTTTTGGAATGTCTGAAGGCATGGTACTAGCTGCTGGCCCTGGCGGTGAAGATTTATGGATATTAAACCCTGAAGATGGTGCTACTCCGGGTATGAAAGTGAAGTAAGCTTTAAAAACGGTCATTTACAATCACTCATAAAAAGCCAACCATGTGTTGGTTTTTTTATATACAAAATTCTTCATTACAAAACACCTAATAAATTCTTTGATGTAACCTAATACTTTTAATCGAATATAACAATTACAACAATCAATTTTAATCGCTATATTAAATTACAATCATCACACATAATCTATTCCATATTAAACGTTACAGACAAAAAGAGCGATATTATGAGAAACTCAAATTCAGTAGTAAAAAATGAGCAAGCCATTCAACAAAAAAATCGTCAAGTAATCAATAATGCTTCGGCGACTAATGAATTAAATACAACACATTGTAATTACACAAATAACTATTATGGCGATCAGTTATGTCAACCTGTTGTATCAGCAAATACATGTAATTACAGTGATAATTATTATGGTGATCAATTATGTCAATCACCTGATGCTATTAATGCAATAAAAGCATCGTCTATCAACGCAGTAGCGACACAAAAAAGTAATTGTAATTACAGTAATAATTACTATGGTGATCAGTTATGTAAAGCGGCTAGTTAACGGTTATAGTCAATGAATGAAGCATAGTATTAGCTCTGCTTCATTATTAAATAAATATCCCCATTTTCTTATCAATTACCTTTACTTCATTACCTCAGTCAAAGCTAATAATCTTACTTGGCAAATATCATCAGTAACCTTATAATACACAAGGTTAAATCATGTCAAAACCATCCAATACATAGCATTTGCTTGAATGGTTTTTTGACATTTTATTTTAATTTATTTACGCACGGGATTTACGCTCCCATTAGCAGGAAATCATTATGTCTTATGTTGTTTGTGCAATGTACAAATTTGTTGCACTTGAAAATTATCAAGAAATTCGCCAGCCACTACTTTCTATCATGGAAAAAAATCACATTTGTGGCACACTTTTATTAGCGCAAGAAGGTATTAATGGTACCGTTGCCGGTTCACGTGAAGCTATTGATCACTTATTAGCTTGGTTTTCAGAAGATGAACGCTTAACTAATATTTCTTATAAAGAATCTTTCACTGAAGAAAAGCCTTTTAAACGCTGTAAGGTAAAACTTAAAAAAGAAATTGTTACTATGGGGGTTGAAGGTATTGACCCAAGACATGTCGTAGGTACATACGTAAAGCCAAAAGACTGGAATGCATTAATATCAGATCCAGAGGTATTTGTTGTTGATACACGTAATGATTATGAAGTACAAATAGGTACATTTGATAAGGCTGTTGATCCAAACACAACCACCTTTAGAGAATTTCCAGACTATGTAAAAAATAACATGAATCCTGAGAAACATAAAAAAGTCGCTATGTTTTGTACCGGTGGTATTCGCTGTGAAAAATCAACTGCGTATATGAAAGAGCAAGGTTTCGATGAAGTGTATCACCTTGAAGGCGGTATTTTAAAGTACTTAGAAGAAGTACCCGAAGAAGAAACAATGTGGCAAGGTGAATGTTTTGTTTTCGATGACAGAGTCACCGTTGATCACCAGTTGAATGCGGGTAAATATGATCAATGCCATGCTTGTCGCATGCCGATATTAGAAGAAGATAAAGAACGAGAAGAATATATTAAGGGTGTGAGCTGTCATCATTGTTATGATAAAACCTCACCAGAGCAACGAGCAAGATACGCTGAACGTGAAAAACAAATGGAGCTAGCAAAGCTTCGTGGAGAAACACACGTTGGTAGTGATGCAGCCAAAGCATTGGTTGAAAGGAAAGCAGTTAAGAAAGCAAAGCTTGAAGCACAACAAGCATCTGCTAAGAAATAATTAAAAGGCCACTTTCGTTCTTCGAAAGTGGCCTTTTGGTTAGTGCTTCAATTCTATGTGGTGTAAAAAATAGTGTAAAAAACTACTTTACTGGTAAATCTATATCTTCAAATAATGTTTCTATTTCTGCATTATTTTTCAGTAACATTGCTTTAGTGACTAAGTCTCGGTTTAAGTGTGGTGCAAAGCGCTCAATAAAATCAAACATATAGCTACGTAAAAACGTGCCTCTTCTGAAGCCTATTTTAGTCGTACTACGCTTAAATAAATGGCTTGCATCTATTTTCACTAAATCTTTATCTGTTTCAGCATCAACGGCCATTGACGCGACAACCCCTACCCCTACCCCTAAACGCACATACGTTTTAATCACATCAGCATCGGTCGCGGTAAACACTATTTTAGGTTCAACATCAGCAGCACTAAAAGCCGTATCAAGCTCTGAACGACCTGTAAAACCAAATACATAAGTCACTAACGAGTATTTAGCCAATTCTTCTATTGTTATGTTCTTAGCACCCGCTAATGGATGGTCAGAGCGTACAATCACGCTTCGGTTCCAGTGATAACACGGCAACATAATTAAATCGTTGTATAAATGTAATGATTCAGTAGCAATGGCAAAATCAGCTTCTCCTTTTGCTGCTGCGTCACTGATTTGCGACGGCGTACCTTGGTACATGTGCAAAGAAACTTTTGGGAATTTTTTAATAAAGCCTTGAATAACCTCAGGTAAAGCATAACGGGCTTGTGTATGCGTTGTCGCAATGCGTAATTTACCTTCATCAGGCTGAGTATGCTCTCTGGCAACAGCTTTAATTGCTTCAACTTTTGATAGTATTTGAGTGGCAATATTAATCACTTCATTACCAGCAGGAGTTACATGAGTTAAATGCTTACCACTACGTCCAAAAATCTGAATGCCCAACTCATCTTCAAGCATGCGAACTTGCTTACTAATACCCGGTTGTGAGGTAAATAAATTTTCTGCAGTTGCTGAAACATTTAAATTATTATTGAGTACTTCGACGATGTAACGTAATTGCTGTAGTTTCATACTTTTAGTGACGTTATTACTTATATCAAAAATATATACAAAAACATAAGATTATGCCACCATAATTTGCATTTGATTGGTTTGTAGCTAAAACTAATGGTATGACACAAGATAATAAAAATATAGAATAAATCGATGAAAGGCTAAAATGTTTCAGCACATTGCCGATACAGGAAAATACTGGACAGATAAAAAGAACATTTGTTGTAATTAAAACTATTCTAAAACATAAAAATAATGATGTGAATAAAGCGCATCAGATAAGAGTAATTAATACATGATAACCATTATTAGCTTGGTAGCTATTTTAATCATTGCGGTTGTAGTTATCAATTCAATACAACAGCATAAAGTTAAGCTTGAAAAAGATAAGCGTGCAAAAGCATCAAGACTAAAACTTATCATTAACGATAATGAAGAGTTGCTTGTAAACTTAATGAATATTCCTCCAAGCCCTTTAATTTACGAGGTGCTTTGCAAGCGCAGCTTAAATACCATTAAGCAAATGAAACAGGCAATGCCTGAAACTAAAAATATTAACAGTCGCATTAAAGAATACGAAACAAGAGTAAAAGCTGCCACCGAGGCAACACAAAAAGCAAGTGGCAATAATGATAATTTTTCTTTACCTGGAGATGAAAAGCAATTAATAACTATTTTAAAAACAATTAAAAAAGTACGTATAGTTCTTCGTTCAGAACAATCTAAAGGAACTATCGACGTTGAAACTTTCCAAAAAGAAGACCAACGATTAGATTTAATGCAATTAAAAATTAATATCGATACATTAATAAAACGTGCCAACCAAGCTTACTCGAATGGTATGACAGGCTCTGCTAGACAATTTTTAGAAAAAGCATTGAACTCTGTTTCATCAAGTTCTTTACAAGGTGCTTATAAAGAACAAAAGAAAGAAGAAATTGAAGATAGACTGCAAGAAATTTCAAATGAGTTACGCAATACAAATGCCGAAGATAGAGCTAAAAAGGCAAAATCTGAAGAAGATGATTTAGATATGTTATTTCAACCTAAAAAGAAATGGTAATGCTCACTACTTTATATAGTATTAAATAATGGCTATTAGCTCGCCTACTATACAAATAATTTTACCCTCATTACTTAGAAGAACTATCAAAGCTTACGCACTAAAAGCAGAAATAAGACAATTTGGCGTTGAATTAAATCGAATTGGTCGCTCTCGTAATTGGCAAATAAAAGCCAATACTAAACAGTTAGAGCAAATCATTACATTTATTCAAACTACTGATGAAGAAAGCTGGCAATGGCTCGCTAAGAAACTTCAAGAGCATGTTAAATACACCACTTATGAAAGTATATTAATCATCGCAAAAAACAACCCCAACATGACAATAAATGAGCTTGTTATTAAGACCGATTGCACTTTAGCACAAGCAAGAAAAGCTATTGACGAAATAGAGTTTTTAGCAGATTAAACTTATCAATTAACTTATTTACATAAAATAACGCCCCATAAAGCCTCATCATTGTTAAAAAATAGTGCAAATACGTAATAAACACATGGTTATTATTTCACCATAATGATGCATTATTTAATCCTCGTAATAACAATTAATCGTTTTTATCTACAAAACAGCGAATAAACTTAAAGTTTTGTTTATTTATCACTATTTTTTTTTATTGGTATAAAAGATGCTCTTACCTATGAAGTAATTTCATTGTAATTATTTCATAAGGTATTATTTTTTATGTCACATGAAGCGATATCAACGTTATCATCAGAGCGATTTCAAAAGACGTCTGATAAGCCCTCTTTGGTTATTGTAGGCAGCGGAATGGCGACGGGGCGATTGCTTGATGAAATAATACAGCGCTCGCCAAATACTTATCAAATTACTGTTATAGGTGATGAGCCTTATGGTAGTTATAATCGCATTTTACTCTCTTCTGTATTGGCTAAAGAAACTCATTACAAAAACATTATTCAAAAAACACCACAATGGTATCAAGACAATAACATCACTTTTGTACCGAATATGCGAGTGACGCGTATCGATAAAGAAACAAAAGTGATTTATGCGATGCCCACCAATATTGATGAGCTAACTGCTGACACTAAAAATACAGAATACGCTTACCAACATTTGGTATTAGCCGTTGGCTCAAGAGCTGCAAGAATACCGGCTAAAAATCAAGATTTAGAAGGGGTATTTAGCTTTAGAAATATTTTAGATACTGAAAAAATTGAATCTTATTCTAAAAATAAGAAAACCGCTGTTGTTGTTGGTGGTGGTCTACTAGGTTTAGAAGCAGCTTATGGTTTAGCGTTAAGTGGTATTAAAGTCACACTGGTGCATCGCAACAAGTGGTTACTTAACCGACAGTTAGATGAAACTTCTGGCAATATGTTAAAGAAAGTAATGCTTGAGAAAAATATCGATTTTGCGTTAGGCGAAGAAATTGTTCAGTTTGAAAATACGCTAAACGCATCACAACAAAAAATAATTTCTGGTGTGATATTAACAAACGGACAGCACTTAAAAGCTGATATGGCCGTGATAGCAACAGGCATTACTCCCAATGCAGAATTAGGTAAAGACGCTGGTCTAAGCGTAAATAGAGCCATTCTCGTTGATGATAATATGCAAACTAGTGACGCTTCTATTAGTGCACTAGGCGAATGTTGTGAACATAACAATGAAACCTTTGGTTTAGTTGACCCTATTTGGGCTCAATGTACTTCTCTTGCGACTCAACTAACTTCTTCAACGCCTCACGCTTTTGTTAATAAGCCCGTAGCAACTAAGTTGAAAGTATCTGGAGTTCAACTATTTTCTGCAGGTGTTGTTGAATCATCTAAAGATACACAAACCTATACGTTACTTGATGAAAAGTCAGGTGTATATCGCAAGTTAATGATTAAAGGTGACATCATTGTAGGTATCGTCTTATTTGGCGATACCAGCTCAGGCATGAATTATTTCGATTTAATGAACAATAAAACACCGATTAAACAATATTTACCTGAATTAATTTTTGGCCATGAATATATGGAAAGCATGATGAATGATAGCGAAAGTATGCAAGCAGCGTAACTCAGTTAATTAGTAATCGATTTTTAATTAGACAAAACATTCCCTACTGAACAAGCAATTTGAGGTTTTAATGAATACCGACATTATTTTTACTGATGCTCTTCAAAAGTCATCATCTATAGGTAAAACTACTTGCCCTTATTGTGGCGTAGGGTGCGGTGTTGATGCCACCATAGAAAATAATAAAATTGTCAGTGTAAAAGGTGATGAAAACCACCCTGCGAATCACGGACGCTTGTGCGTAAAGGGCTCATCTCTGCATGAAACATTAGGCGATAACCAACGAATTTTATCACCTAGAATCAATGGTAAAAACGTTTCATGGCAACATGCAACACAGCATATCGCTGACAAATTTAAAGCCATTGTTGATGAACATGGGCCTGACTCTGTCGCCTATTATTTATCTGGACAGCTATTAACTGAAGATTATTATGTTGCCAATAAGCTAATGAAAGGTTTTATTGGTACTGGTAACGTAGATACAAACTCAAGGCTTTGTATGGCGTCAGCCAGTAGCGCGCATAAACGCGCATTTGGCGAAGATATTATGCCATGTAGCTATAACGATATAGACCATGCTGATGTTATATTTATGGTGGGCTCAAATGCTGCCTATGCTCACCCTATTGTGTATCAACGTATTATTAAAGCGAAAGAAAACAATCCAAACTTATCATTAGTTGTTTTAGATCCTAGAGCGACAGCAACAAGTAATACGGCTGATTTACATATTAAATTAAAAGCAGGTACCGACGCTTACTACTTTAATGGATTATTAATTTACCTAAAAGAAAATAACTTAATCGATCAAGCCTTTATTAATGATCATTGTGATGGTTTTGAACAAGCACTAGCAACCGCTTATAGCCAACTTGAAACGATAGAAGACACCGCAAAAGTATGTGATGTTGACGTTAAAGATTTAATAACGAGTTATCAGTATTTTTCTCGTAGTAAAAACATTATTACTATATTTTCACAAGGTATTAATCAGTCATCATCAGGTGTTGATAAAGGCAACGCGATTATCAATTGTCATTTAGCAACAGGCACAATTGGCTACCCTGGCACAGGGCCTTTTTCTATTACTGGTCAACCCAATGCAATGGGTGGGCGAGAGGTTGGCGGTTTATCAAACCAGCTTGCAGCTCATATGGATTATGAAACGCCAGGTGCAATCGAATTAGTAGAGCACTTTTGGCAAGCACCTAATATATCAACCAAACAAGGTTATAAAGCCGTTGATATGTTTAATGCTATTAATGATGGAAAAATTAAAGCTATTTGGATAATGGCAACCAACCCAGTTGTTAGTATGCCTCATGCTGATGCAGTTAAACGTGCATTGAAAAAATGTGATCTTGTTGTTGTAAGCGATTGCTTTGAAAATGGCGATACTGTGCAATGTGCTGATGTAGTTTTACCTGCAACAACCTGGGGTGAAAAGGAAGGTATGGTGACTAACTCTGAAAGACGCATGTCTTTACAAAAATCATTAATTACTCCGCCTGGCGAAGCAAGAAATGATTGGCAAGCAATTTGTGATGTTGCTAAACAGATGGGCTTTAGGGATGCTTTTGATTATGAGCATGTGAGTGATATTTTTAAAGAGCATGCAGCATTATCTGGGTTTAATAACTCGTATCATCAAGTAGCTGCAGCGCAATCAAAAAACGATTTACAAGCCATACCTCGCGTATTTGATATATCTGCTTTATCTAATATTACCAAAGAAGAGTTTCTAAACTTTAAACCAACACAATGGCCAATCAATAAAAGTTATCCTAATGGTTGTGAAAGAATATTCAGTACCAGCCACTTTAATACGCCGAATAATAAAGCTAGAATTTTACCTGTGTTGGCTCAACTTCCTAAAAAACAGCCTAAAAGCAATGAATTAATTATGAATACAGGCCGTATTCGTGATCAATGGCATACAATGACCCGAACAGGTCGAACAAAGAAATTAATGGCCCATAGCAGCGAACCTTTTATTCAAATTCACCCTGAAGATGCTAAACGGTTTCAGGTTAATGATAAAGAAATTGCTCAACTGAGTAACTTAGGCGCTCAATTCTTGGGCCGAGTGCATGTGACTAAACAACAACGAGTCGGTGAAATATTTACGCCAATACACTGGAATGATAATTTTTCTGCTTCAGCAAGAGCATCAGCACTTGTACACCCTATTACTGATGCTATTTGTGGTCAGCCTGAATTTAAGCACAGTCCTGTGAAGTTATCTGCTTTTAATGCTGTTTGGTCTGGTTACCTAGTAAGTGAAAAAGATCTTAAATTAAATACAGCTTACTGGACTAAAATCCCTAGTCAGTCTGGTGTTAAATATATCTTATCTGACAAAACTGCACTACCGACAAAAAGCTATATGACCACATTATTTCCAGACATTGATGACTGGATCATAATGAACGATGATCAAGAACAAACAATACGAGTGGCAGGCTTTAATGACGATGCATTAGTTTGTTTTTTAAATGCAAGTACAGATTTAACGGCAACCAATAACAGTCAATATATCGAACAGCAATTAAGCCAATTACATACCAGTAAATCTCGATTTAAACTATTATCAGGAATTGATGCAAAAGCTGAAGATGTAGGCACAATCATTTGTTCTTGTTTTCAAATTGGTGAAAAGATCATTAAGAAAGCAATTGCTTCAGGCCAATGTAAAAGTGTTGAGCAATTAGGACAACACTTAAAATGTGGTACTAATTGTGGCTCTTGTATTCCTGAGTTAAAAGCCTTATTTGATGGTTAATAGTTGATGATTATTAATTGATAGTAAAGTTTATAACAGACCCAAAAAAAGGGCTAAGTGCCCTTTTTTAATATATTTGATAAAGTTCTGACAGTTTATGCGAATAAACAGTCATGAAGCTTTTCAACAACAGGATTAGCTTCTTTTTCATCAACTAAAAAGCACAAATTATTTTCACTTGCACCATGACAAATCATACGAACGTTAAATGGTGTTAAGTTATCAAAAATAGTGCGCCCTACACCTTTTGTTAAGTGCATGTCGTTACCAATAACCGCCACCAATGATAAACCGTGCTCTACAGTAACTTCACATAATTGCTCAAGTTCTTCAACCACAACACCCGTAATAATTGATTGCGTTGAATTAGGTGGGTTATCAAACGTTAATGCTACACTGATTTCACTTGTGGTGATTAAATCAACACTTAATTCGTGTTTAGCTAAAATAGCAAAAACTTTTGCCAAGAAGCCACTTGCATGTAACATCGCTGGGCTTTTCACTGTCACAAGCGTTTGCTCTCTACGTAGCGCAATAGAACGATAAGTAGGGTTTGAATCAACGCTTTGTTGAATACGTGTGCCACCACTTTCAGGTGCTTTACTCGAACCAACAAATACTGGAATGTTTTGACGCATTGCAGGAATTAGCGTTGCAGGGTGTAAAATTTTAGCACCAAAGGTTGCCATTTCAGCCGCTTCATCAAAACTAATTTCTGGAATCGGACGTGCTTGTGAAGCAATACGAGGATCTGTTGTAAAAATACCTGCAACATCTGTCCAAATAGCTAAATCATCAGCGCCTAACGCTTCTGCTAAAATAGCCGCACTGTAATCAGAACCACCTCGACCTAATGTGGTTGTATTACCTAAACCGTCTTGACCAATAAAACCTTGTGTAACAATTACTTGATCTGTAAGTAATGGTTTTAAAATTGTTTGAGCATTAGCTTTTACTTGATCTAACTCAACCGAAGCTGCGCCATACAAACTATTGGTTTTCATCACCTGACGAACGTCAAACTGCTGTGCATTAACGTCAATACTGCGTAATACTTCTGCAAAAATGTTTGAACTAAATTGTTCACCAAATGAAAGAATGCTATCTGCCGTTTTTAAACTGTGGCTTTCAGATTGTTGAGCCGCTAAGTTAGCTAAGTCTGCTAGTAAATTGTTTACTAATACGTTTAACTCTTCTTCGGCACTTAAATGTTTAGTAATGTTTAATTGAATCACTTTGATTTTGTTTAAAATTTCAAGCTGCTCTTGAGATGAAACCTCTGCTTGGCTTAGACGTACAAGGTGGTTAGTAACACCAGAACTTGCCGATACCGCAACTAATCGGTTAGCTGGATCATTTTTAATTAAGTTCGCGCATCGTAACATTGCATCAAAATCAGCAACACTTGTACCACCAAATTTGGCAACAGTTAAATTAGACATAATAAAATCTCCCTAAGGTTAGCCTTAGCTAATAAAATATAAGGAAGAGCATGACTGAGCAGTAAGAACGAATTATTGAATAATAAGCCGAAACGAAACAATTTCAGCCAGAAGCTCTCCACCCTGCTTATTATTAACAGTAATAATAAGCGGTGACAGTTATAAGGATTCAACCTTAATAACCGAGTGTTTTTCCCCACTACAAAAACACTCTCGGCGATAAACTCCCTAGGAATAAGTCATTGGAATGGTGGTTCCTTTTTATTCTTACCTAGTTTTCGCACCTCTTCTGGTGTTGATTTTTAACAAATAAAGGCATGTAATTACAAAGCTTTACGGTTAAATTTCACTGTAGTTTATTGTTATAGAAACAACTAAAAATAGAGCAAAAATTCTAAAATAATCAACGGGCGCTATTAAACATCATTCGAATAAAAAAAACAACTACCTAATAACAATTATTTAATAATAAAAGAAGCACATAATTTAACTATTAATCAGTAAGTCAATGAGTACGTAAAGCCTAATAATAAGACCTCAACTGAAAATTTATTAAAATTCGTGCTAACATATTAATTACTCTGTAAAAAATGTAAAAGATAACTCCCATGAACTTATTCTTTTTAAAAAAAGCAATTGGCTTACTGCTAATGCCTCTTAGTATTGTTATCTTGTTATTATTAATCGCAATTATTTTCTATAGAAGTCGCCGAACATTAAGTTTTTTAAGTTTGTTTTTAGCTACTTCGTTGTTAATTATTTCTTCTTACCCACCTATTTCACAATCACTTATTTCATCACTTGAAGATAAATACCCTGTATATAATATTAGTAGTGAACGGGAACATCAGTCTCTTGATTTCATTGTTGTGCTTGGCTGTTATCACTTCAGTGATGCAAAGTTACCAGCAACAATCGAATTAAAAACGTGTTCATTACAGCGCTTAGTTGAAGCAATACGTTTAGCAAATTTGTACCCAGAAGCAAGTTTAATTATGTCGGGTAGTGCCGGGCATAACCCACAATCTAATGCGGTAAAAATGAAAGAAGCCGCCATATTAATGGGCATTAATCCAAGACGAATTTTGACAGAAAATACCCCTAGAGATACCGAAGACGAAGCTATTTTAATTGCACCACAATTAGAGGGTAAGCAATCAGTACTCATTACTAATGCTGATCACATGCATCGTGCGTTAAACTACTTTAGTCAACATGGCGCAACTCCAACAGCCGCCCCTGCAAGCTTTTATGCTAAAGGTGATGTTAAATCTAGTGGTTTAGACATATTATTTTATCTACCGAAAAGTAGTTCACTTCAAACAACCAGTGTGTATTGGTATGAAACCTTAGGTTTAACAGCACAATGGTTTAAACAATTGCTGAAACCAAAAATAAAATCAACACCATCAAAGCTTGAGGCTAGCCAAGAGCTTATAACAACACTACCTAAAGATAAATAATTAAAGCAAGATCATAAAGGTTTTAACTGTAATCAACGTATGAAACTGCTACCATTATTTTTTAATTCATTTATTCGCTTTCTCGACAAGGTATTTCATGCGTTTACACTACCAATTACACTTCATTATTTTAACAATATTAACGCTATCTGGTTGTATCAATACCAATAATATTCAACAACAAGAAAAAATCACTTCTCTTGAAAAATCACTTAAACAGGCTAATACAACCATTAATAAAACACAAAGCCAATTAAATGATGCCAGTACAACAATTAAAATACACAATAGCAAAATATCTAATTTATCTTCTGCACTAAAAAAGTCGAATAAAGCGTTGCAAAACAATATTACTACTGCACAATCAAATGTTAGTCACTTAAAAAATAAAACAGTTATTGGCGAAACTGAATGGGTGTATATTTCTAAGGTAAAGCAAAACTTTAAAGCACGTATTGATACTGGTGCTGCAACATCATCTATTAATGCTGTTAATATTCAACACTTTGAACGAGATGGGAAAAAATGGATTCGTTTTAATACCTCTCATTCAGAAGATGAAGTGGACGACCTCATTGAAGCTAAAGTTGTTCGAACTGCCCGCATAAGACAATCAAGCTTTGAAGAAGAAAGTAAGCGCCCGGTGATTGAACTGTATGTACGTATAGGTGATATTGCTCACCTTACAGAATTTTCATTGACTGATCGGCAAAAAATGGAATTTCCCGTACTGATTGGGCGAAATTTTTTGCGCGATGTTATTTTAGTCGATGTCGCTAAAAAGTTTAACACACCTAAATACTCAATCATTGATAATAGTAATAAATAGTAGGGTTCATAGATGAATGCACGTGTTTTTTTCTTTATTTTAGTTGCCAGTTTAATGTTATTAGGTGTTGTTCAAACAGTGCAACGTCATATAACGCTGAATGTTCCTTGGTTACCAGGAGAAACTCGTACCATTTGGAATATTGATGCCAGAATAGACTTTAATGCTACAAACGAACCTATTATCGCTTCACTATCAACCCCCGATATTCAAGCAAACTACACTAGAATAAGTCAAAATGCAGCATCCCCAGGCTATGGTTTATCATTTTTAGACAATGATTTAACTAACATAGCCCAATGGACTATTCGAGAAGCGTCAGGTAAACAGACTCTTTATTATAATATTCAAGTATTAGAAGACGAAAGAAGTACAGATAAAATCATTGCTGAATTACCTGCATTATTTGATGAAGAATATACTGATGCAGTTTTCACTGCCAATAATGCCATTATTAATGAAGCTCTTAAAACAAGTGCAAATGCCTTTAGTTTAACGCGTGAATTACTCAAACAATTAAATGCTGAAACAGTCAACCAAAATGTCAACTTAGCGTTAACTCACAGTGCTAATAAAACTGAATTATTAATAACATTATTAAACCAAGCTGACATACCAACAAAAAAAATAGGTGCTTTATTATTAGAAGATGGCAGGCGACGCCAGCACTTAATTCCATTAATTGAAGTGTTTCAAGAAAAAAATGGCACCATCACATCTCGCCTATTTGATGCAAACTTAACCGCAGCAGTTAAACGTGAAAACTTACTGTTGTGGGATCAAAGTGGTACAGCTTTGTTAGAGCTAATGGGCGGTATTGATTCAAAAGTTAGCTTTTCTATGATTAAACAAGATCAACCGGTGTTATCAGCCTTATTGCAGCAATCAGAAAATGAGCATTTATTTAATTTTTCTATTCACAGTTTACCAATTGAAGATCAGTCATTATTTAAAAGTATTTTAATGATTCCGCTAGGCGTTTTAATTGTCGTAATAATGCGCGTATTAATTGGTTTAAAAACATCAGGTACTTTTATGCCAGTGTTAATAGCAATGGCATTTATTCAAACGAGTTTAATCACTGGTTTAATTGGTTTTATATTGCTGGTAGCCGTTGGTTTATTTATACGCTCTTACCTGTCACATTTGAACTTGTTATTAGTCTCGCGAATATCTACTGTAATTATTATGGTGATTTTACTGATCGCGCTATTTGGGGTGTTATCGTATAAGTTAGGGTTAACTGAAGGCCTTAAAATTACTTTTTTCCCGATGATTATTCTATCTTGGACGATAGAGCGCATGTCTGTTTTATGGGAAGAAGAAGGTGCTAAAGAAGTTATGGTACAAGGCGGTGGTAGCTTACTAGTAGCTATTCTTGCGTATTTTGTCATGAGTAATGAGGTTACCCGTCATTTGATGTTTAACTTTATTGGTTTACAGTTTGTCGTGATGTCTTTGGTATTATTACTTGGTAGTTATACTGGCTACCGCTTGCTAGAATTACGACGTTTTAAACCGTTAGTTGATGGCGAATAAACGATGTTTTCTAAGTTTTTTTCAAGCCCTTCTTCCTTAAAGAAACAAGGCGTTATGGGTATGAACCAACGTAACAGTAGTTATATTGGTCGCTATAACCCCAGAAAGCTATACCCGTTAGTTGATAACAAATTAAAAACTAAAATTATTGCTAAAAAAGCAAACGTGACTACGCCTGCATTACTTGGTGTAATTTCTATGCAAGTAGAAGTTGAACATGTAGAAAATTACATTTACAACACTCCTGGCTTTGTCATAAAACCTGCAAAAGGTAGTGGCGGTAAAGGTATTTTGGTGATAACTAAAATAGAAAACAATCGTTACTATAAACCCAATGGTAATGAAGTATCAATTAGTGACATAAAACGCCATGTCACGGATATTTTAGCCGGTTTATTTAGCTTAGGTGGCAGTGCTGATGTAGCGGTTGTTGAAGGGTTAATACAATTTGATAATGCTTTTGATGGATTTAGCTTTGAAGGTGTACCTGATGTACGTGTTATTGTTTTTAAAGGTTTCCCTGTAATGGCAATGATGCGGCTTTCTACTGCAGCATCTGACGGAAAAGCCAATTTACATCAAGGCGCTGTAGGCGTGGGTATTGATATTACAACAGGTAAAGCTATCAACGCCGTTCAATTTGATAAACCTATTAAACATCACCCAGATACCAATAAAGAACTCGCATTATTACAAGTACCTAAGTGGGAGCGTTTACTGTACCTAGCATCTAGCTGTTATGAAATGTCAGGCATGGGCTATTTAGGTACCGATATGGTATTAGATCGTGATTTAGGACCTATGTTATTAGAGTTAAATGCTCGCCCAGGCTTAGCTATTCAAATTGCTAATGGGCAAGGTATTTTACCGCGTTTACAATTAATTGAACGTTTAAGCCATTCACATGAAATGAGTGTTGAAGAACGTATAAGCTTTTGTAAAAAACATTTTTATTCATAGTTAACACTAGCGCATATTCAACAAACTAAACACTATAATAATATA
>JALZUE010000191.1 GCA_023301705.1 Alteromonadaceae bacterium
TAGGGACGTATATCACAACGACGATGGTTGGCGAGTCTGTGAAGGCATATGTCCCGTCAAACCTACCGCCCGTGCCGCCGATTGATATGCAGTCGATTTCTAATCTGGTGAGCGATGCAATGCTTGCGCTAGGTCGTTTAGATGGCGTTCGCTCTGTTGCTCCTGATACGTCTCTATTTCTCTATATGTATGTTCGCAAAGAAGCTCTTTTATCATCTCAGATTGAAGGCACGCAATCCAGCCTATCTGACCTTCTCCTTTATGAAAACGAACAAGCCCCCGGAGCTCCAATCGACGATGTTGAGGAGGTCTCAACGTATGTTTCTGCGCTTGACCATGGACTCAAACGGCTCGAAGGGGGCTTTCCGCTCTCCATGCGCTTAATGCGAGAGATGCACGGCAGTCTATTATCAACGGGTCGCGGCAGCACAAAATTACCGGGAGAGTTTCGGCAGTCACAAAACTGGATTGGCGGCACACGTCCCGGAAATGCAATCTTCGTCCCGCCGCCTCCCGGCTCAGTCCTTGATCTGATGACGGATTTAGAAAGCTTCCTGCACGCAGATGATGATCTTCCGGCCATAGTTAAAGCTGGCATTGCTCACCTACAATTTGAAACCATTCATCCGTTTCTTGATGGAAATGGACGTCTTGGACGATTGCTAATTACGCTTTACCTCTGCTCCGAGGGAATATTGGAAGAACCACTTCTATACCTAAGTTTATATCTAAAAACGCACCGTAAGACTTACTATCAGCTTCTCAACGAAGTCCGAGACCATGGACGCTGGGAAGTCTGGCTAGAGTTCTTTCTGATTGGCGTCAAAGAGGTGGCCGAGCAAGCAAATGGAGCTGCGCGTCGTATTACAAAGATATTCGAGGACGACACGCAAAAGATAGCAAAGCTAAAACGTGCTGCGGCTATGGCTCATAAAGTTCATGCCGTTATGCGCCAAAGGCCAATCGTTACGGTGTCTCTCATTATCGAGCTTTGTGACACAACTGCCCCAACAGCAAATAACGCGTTGAACAACCTCATTCATCTGAAAATTGTGAGAGAGGTTACAGGAAAAGAACGTGGCCGCGTATTTGCTTATACGAAATACTTGGAAGTTTTGGATGAGGGAACGGATCCGATTTAGCTAATATGACTATGCGAGTCGGTTCACTGCAAAAACCCATCCGAACCTATCTTAAGCAAGTTATTGAGGTACTAAAGTACAATAATGGTTCTGACTATGATCTCAAATTGCACATAAAAAAAGTTGCACACGGGGCAAATGCTCCTAGCAATTTAGCTGCGTGCTCGTCATACTCAAAACCTGCTGAATAACTAATTAGGATTTATAGTGAAGCTTGAAGACATCAAAGTTGGAGCCAAGATTGCGGGTATTGCTCCAAACGGCTCAGTAGACATTGTCGCCGTCGAGTGGATTGGGTCACAGGCTGCAAACGTAGCGTTTAGATCAATAAATGGTAATATCGAAGAAAGAACGCTTTATCGTGACGATGAGGTTCGGTTAAGCCTAGAAATTCGTGGGAAATTATGGTCCTTCGATGGAAATGGAGCTGATCTGCGCTTGGTTACAGAAGCGAACCGTATAAAACTCGCCTTTTTCTTTGATCCATTTCTGGCAATTCACACTAGTCTTGTAGATCCACTCCCTCACCAAATTTCGGCTGTCTATGGTGAAATGCTACCGCGTCAGCCTCTTCGCTTTCTGCTTGCTGATGACCCTGGTGCAGGCAAAACCATCATGGCTGGATTGCTCATTAAGGAGCTTCTGGCGCGTAGTGATTTAGAAAGATGTTTGATTGTAGCGCCGGGGAGTTTGGTAGAGCAGTGGCAAGACGAACTCGGCGAAAAGTTTGACTTAGAGTTTGAAATTTTATCAAGAGACATGATTGAAAACTCTCGCTCAGGCAATCCATTCAATGATAAAAACAGGCTGATTGTAAGGCTCGATGTATTAGCTCGAAATGAGGACCTACAGGACAAGCTTGAAAGTTCCGAAGAATGGGATCTCGTCATTTGTGATGAAGCCCACCGAATGTCTGCTAGCGCTTGGGGCGGCGAAATTAAATACACGAAACGCTATCAAGCTGGTCAGAAACTAGGTCGGGTTTGTAGGCATTTCCTGCTTATGACTGCTACGCCGCATAACGGCAAAGAAGAAGAATTCCAGTTGTTCATGGCATTACTTGATGGTGACAGGTTTGAGGGTCGCTTCCGAGACGGAGTCCACTTTTCGGATACCGAAGATATGATGCGGCGCTTGACGAAAGAAGAGCTCTTAAAGTTTGACGGTCGTCCATTGTTTCCGGAGCGGCGAGCCTACACTGTGAAATATGAACTCACACCAGAAGAGGCTCGTTTATACGCATCTGTGACTGAATATGTCAGGCACGAAATGGGCCGCGTACAGCGGTTCGCGGAAACGGATAACCGAAAACGTAATACGGTCGGTTTCGCCTTGATGATACTACAGCGTCGCCTCGCTTCATCGCCAGCAGCAATTTATGAGTCCTTGAAACGACGTAGAGGTCGCCTTGAAGATGAGTTGGGCGAAGCGCGCCTGGCTGAACGCGGAAAGAAATCCAATTTTCACTTCCCTGATATTGATCGGGATAAGTTCGACAATATGGAAGAGTACGAACAGGATGAAATCGACGAGCTTGAGGAATTTGTAACCACAGGAGCAACTGCGGCTGAAACAGCTGAGCAGCTTGAAATTGAAGTTGATACACTCAAGGACTTAGAAAAAATGGCTCTTGCCGTCCTAAATTCAGGACAGGATACCAAATGGAATCAGCTTAATAAAATTCTTGATGATGAACTAATGACCGACAGTGAAGGTAATCGGCGCAAGCTTATCATTTTCACAGAACCCAAAGACACGCTCTATTACCTTGAGAAGAAGGTAAAATCGCGAATTGGGAAAGCGGACGCCGTAGAGGTTATTCATGGCGGAGTTGGCCGAGAAGATCGCAGACGTATAGTCGAGCGCTTTATGCAAGATAAAGATATGTTGGTTTTAATAGCCAATGATGCAGCGGGTGAAGGGGTAAACCTTCAACGCGGGCATTTAATGGTCAATTATGACCTGCCATGGAACCCCAATAAAATTGAACAACGCTTTGGCCGTATCCATCGTATTGGCCAAACTGAAGTTTGCCATCTTTGGAATCTTGTAGCCGCTGAAACTCGTGAAGGCCAAGTTTATGGACGTTTGCTTGAAAAACTGGAGACTGCTCGTGAAGCCTTGGGTGGACGTGTTTATGACGTACTTGGGGAATTATTTGAAGGTACGCCGCTAAGAGACCTCTTAAAGGAAGCTATACAGTATGGCGAGCAGGAAGACGTTCGTGCCAGATTGTTTGAAAAAGTTGACGGTGTTGTGGATCAAGATCATCTTATAGAACTGATCAAAAAACGATCTTTGACGCAACAGACTCTTCCCGAGGCTCGGGTGAAAGAATTGAGATTGGAAATGGAGCGCGCTGAAGCACAACGTCTTCAACCTCATCATGTCGAGAGTTTCTTCATCGAAGCATTTAAGAATCTAGGCGGGAAGATAAAAGCGCGCGAAGATGGACGATGGGAAATTACTCACGTACCCTATAATGTTAGGGAACGCGATCGGCAAACCGGAACCGGGCTTCCAGTTCAGAAAAAGTATGAACGTATTTGTTTCGAGAAAGAGCATATTCACCAACAGCCTGTTGCGAAATTTGTCTATCCCGGGCACCCCCTAATTGAATCTGTCATCAGTCTGGTTCGCGAGGAATTTGGTAAGCTGATGACCCAAGGGGCTATTTTGGTTGATGACTCTGATTTCGGCCAAGAGATTTCGGCAGTATTTCTGTTGGAACACAGCGTCAAAGACGGCAGGCCGTTAACATCGGGACGGCCGCATATCATCTCTCAAAAACTGCAATTTGCATCGGTCGATAAAAATGGAGACGTGTCTGATGCGGGAATTGCGCCTCATCTAAATTTGCGACCTGTCACGGATGACGACATCGAACTGGTGAGCGAGGATCTTGACGCAAATTGGCTAAATGCCGCGCTCGAAAAAAAGGTGATTAATTTTGCCACTGTAGAGCTCGCTCAAAAGCATTTGAACGATGTGCGTAATAGACGGCTTCCCGAAATTGAGAAAGTGCGTGGCGAGGTCAAGGTTCGGCTAAAGAAAGAAATCAATCACTGGGACGCTCGTGCATTTGAAGAAAAAGAGAAAGAAAAGGCCGGCAAGAAAACAAGGTTGAACTGGCAAAACGCAGAGCGCAGAGCGAATACTATTGCTGAACGCCTCTCGGCTCGGGAAACGCTTTTGGACCAAGAGGAGTTTATCTCTTCACTCCCGCCCAAAGTTCGCGGTGGTATGTTAGTTATACCGCGCGGATTTCTGGACCTTAAACGCGTGCAAAGAAATGCTGACGGCAGAGCGCCCCAAAGTTTTGCAGAAAGCTCCGTTGCAAGAAAGGCGATAGAGCTAAAAGCTATGGCGGCTGTGATGGATGCTGAGCGCGCGTTGGGCCGTGAGCCTAAAGACGTCTCAGGTCAAAAGGTCGGATATGATATAGAGAGTTTCTGCCCGAAACGCCAGAAACCTCTATTCCTTGAAGTTAAAGGCCGTATCGAAGGCGCAGATAGCATCATCCTGACGCGAAATGAGATTATCGCATCTTTGAACAAGGGAGATGATTTTATTCTGGCGATTGTCGAAGTGGCAAGCGATTCCGGCTATGCGCAAGCTCCAAGATATGTTTTGGGGTCAAAATTAGATCAAAACGCGCCCCACTTCTTAGTGACCAGTGTCAGTATGAATTTGAAAGGCCTATTGGAGCATTCGCAGGTGCCGTCGTGAGTGATGTTGCCATTCTTGCACCAATCCCTCTCGAACACCTAAAAACCGGGATTGAAGTCGCCGAAAGGTCCGGTTTCGCCGCCTTTGGTAGCCGCAAGTGGGAAATGTTTCGTGCATTAGATGATATGCGCGGTGAGCAGCCGGTTCCTGTTCTTATCTATCCGTCCCATACCTCAGGACCCTCCCCAATGCCCGCGAAATGCAGCTGGCTCGGATGGTATATCGGACATGTGGAAAGCCCGAATGGGAAGCATCCAAAAGGGGAAACTCATCGGCCCGTCAGTGCCGAATCGGATACAATAGGGCATTGGGCTCTTTTCTGGCATATCGCCCGGTTAAAACGTCTTATCACCGAGGAAGAAGTGGAAATTCAAGACATACAAACCATTAAAGGTGGATGGAGAAAGAATTCACCTCCGCGCGGACCCGAATTGATTGCGGCTCCCACCGGTTTGATTTATCCATTGTCCCTATGAGCCAAAAATATAAAAAAAAGCTAATTGAAGTCGCGATTCCGCTTGAGGCGATTAATAAAGCTTCCGCGAAGGAAAAGTCCATTCGGCATGGGCATCCTTCTACACTTCATTTGTGGTGGGCGCGACGTCCGTTAGCGGCTTGCCGAGCTGTACTCTTCTGTCAGTTAGTCGATGACCCAAGCGAATATGTCGCTGATCTTATTGCAAACCCGACGACGAAATCAGCTGCGCAAGCTGAACTGGAAACAAGAATAGAGGCGCGCAAATCCGCTCGCGCGGCAGGAACGCTGACGCCTGCTGAAGATAAGCCCATAACATTAGAAACTGTGGCGATTGACCTAGAGCGACAACGATTGTTGACGATTGTTGAAGAGCTTGTCATTTGGGAAAATTCTACGAATGAAGCTGTTTTAAACAGAGCTCGCGCAGAAATATTACGATCGTGCAATGGCGTCATGCCCCCTGTTTATGATCCGTTTTCCGGAGGTGGGTCAATACCGCTGGAAGCGCAAAGGTTAGGATTGCCAGCATACGGCTCTGACTTGAATCCGGTAGCAGTTATGATTGGTAAAGCTCTGATAGAGATCCCACCAAAATTTACAGATAGGCCACCTGTTCATCCCGGACAGAAGGATCGTGGGTTCGCTAGCTATCGTTATGCTGAAGGTCTCGCGGAAGACGTCAAATATTACGGTGACTGGATTCGTAATAAAGCTATCGAGCGGATTGGCCATTTATATCCGAAAGTGGTTTTACCAAAAAAATATGGTGGTGGAGAAGCTAAGGTCATCGCGTGGATTTGGTCAAGAACGGTGCCAAGTCCCGACCCAGCATTTGCGGGCATAGACGTGCCAATAGCCTCTAGCTTTCTTCTTAGCTCAAAAAAAGGAAGAGAGGCCTGGATTGAGCCTATTGTCGATAAAACATCAAGATCCATCAAGTATGAAATTCGTACAGGTGGAACTAAAGACAATTGGGCGAAGGCTAAAAAAGGTACGAAACAGGGTCGCGGAGCACACTTCATATGCTTGCTTTCAGGGGCAGCCATAACACCGGATTACGTGAAGGCGTCGGGAAAATCTGGCACCATGCGGCAAACTTTGATTGCTATAGTCGCTGCGGGAAACAAATCACGTGTGTACGTTTCGCCGACAGATACTCAGCAATCATTAGCGTTGTCTATTGAACCGAAGAGTAAGCCTCAAGCGAGTTTACCTAATGACCCGAGAAATTTCTGGACAGTAGACTATGGTCTAACCAAGTTTGGCGATCTGTTTACTAACCGGCAACTAGTTGCGCTGAATACTTTTAGTGATTTAGTGCACGAAGCCAGGACACAGATTGTTAAAGATTCGCTCAAGGCAGGCTTAAAAGATGTAGCTGTTCCACTTCGTGATGGCGGTGAAGGAGCTACCGCCTATGCAGAAGCTGTTAGTGTTTATCTGGCAATGGCGCTAGATCGCATGACTAATACAATTTGTACTATTGCTAGGTGGACGCCAGGACGTGAACAAACTGTCACAGTTTTTGCTCGACAAGCAATACCAATGTCTTGGGATTTCCCAGAGGTAAATGTGTTTAGTGGAGCGGCAGGTGATTATGAAATCTGCGTTCGAGGCGTTTTAAAAGGCATTGAAGGACTACGCCCCAACTCGATTGGTTTGTTGAAGCAAGCCGACGCACAAAGTATTTCGTATCCTAAAGGAGCGGTCATATCCTGCGACCCTCCCTATTACGATAACATTGCGTATGCTGATTTATCAGACTTTTTCTTTTGCTGGCTAAAGCCCCTGTTAAATCCAGTTTACCCAAATTTATTTGGTTTGCTTGCTACACCAAAAGCAGAAGAACTTGTTGCTACACCTTATCGTCATGGCGGTAGGGATGAAGCGGAAGCATTTTTCTTGGATGGCATGAAACGGGCAATTGGCAATATGGCAAACCAATCTGCGCCAGATTATCCCGCTACTATATACTATGCTTTTAAACAAAGTGAAATTGCACAAGAGGGCATAAGTTCAACGGGGTGGGCAACATTCCTTCAGGCTGTTATCGAGGCTGGGTACGCTGTTGTCGGGACCTGGCCGATGCGAACTGAAATGGCAAACCGCTTGATCGCTTCTGGGACAAATGCTCTCGCGAATTCTGTTGTTCTAGTGTGCCGGATAAAAGAAAAGTCAGCCGAAGTCATTACAAGAGCCGAATTTATTCGTGCACTCAAACGTGAACTCCCACCCGCTATTGCTGATTTACAAGCTGCGAGCATTGCCCCCGCGGATATGCCGCAATCGGCTATCGGGCCGGGTATGGGAGTTTTTTCACGGTACAAATCTGTTTTGGAATCTGATGATAGTGATATGAGCGTCAAGACGGCTCTTCAGCTTATTAACCGTGAACTAGATGAATTTTTAAACTCTGTGCAGGGTGAGTTTGACGCTGATACACGGTTTGGCATCAATTGGTTTGAACAACATGGTTATGAGCTGGGCGAATACGGAGCCGCTAACAACATTGCTCAGGCTCGTGGAATTTCGGTAGAAAGCGTGAAGCATGCAGGGATTATTTCTGCATCCGCTGGTAGAGTGAAAGTTCTGAAACGCGAAGAGCTGTTAGACGATTGGTCGCCGGAAACCGATGTGCATTTAACAATTTGGGAATGCTGCCAGTATCTTATTCGAACCTTAGAAATCGAAGGCGAAGTTGAAGCGGCCTATCTTTTAAAACGAATTGGTCCTGATAAGGGAGAGTCAGTCAAAGAACTCGCTTATTGTCTTTACGATATCTGTGCGAACAAACGCAGCGATGCAAAAGAGGCGACGGCCTATAACGGCCTAATAGCTGTGTGGTCTGAATTAACGCGGCAAGCCGCGAGCTTACCGCTAACGCGCGGCAACGGCCAAATTTCGATGGACGTTTAATTTTATGTTGAGGACTTAATAGATGGCTAAATCAGCACGGCAGCATGTTTTTGAGGGTATGGAGCTTCTCCCGGAGTCGCTAACCCCATTTGTCGAAACGCGCCTCTCCAACACGCTGAAAGGTCACTGGCAGGTTCAGGTTGTTCAAAAGATGCACAACCTGAAAGCTGATAGTAATGGCGAGATTAATTGGGATAATTCATCGCTTCTCAATGTCATGAACGTGTATTGGATGGACGCCTTCGCTCCCGTCCTTGGCCGTGCAGAACGCGCCATTGTCAATGAGCTTGTCGAGGTTCGTAACAAACTCGCTCACGATGAAAAGTTCACCTATGACGACTCCGAGAGAGCCTTGGATTCCATGCGCCGCTTGATGGAGGCCATCAGCGCGGGCGAATCTGCGGAGAAATTATCTAAGGTTCGCGATACAATTTTGCGCACAAAGTTCGCGGAGTTACGACGACAGGAAGAACGCCGTAGCACGAGACGGACAGAAATTTCCGTGGAAACCAAATCCGGATTGCTGCCGTGGCGCGAGATTATTGAGCCTCACCAAGATGTGGCGACAGGTGATTTTCAGCAAGCAGAATTTGCGGCAGATCTCGGTAAGGTTCATGCAGGAAGCGCGCCGTCAGAATATAGTGACCCCAAAGAGTTTTTTGCGCGCACTTATCTGACGGACGGATTGTCGTCTTTGCTAGTAGGCGCGGCCAAACGATTAACAAGCACCGGGGGCGATCCGGTTGTTGAACTACAAACTAATTTTGGAGGCGGTAAAACCCATTCCATGCTCGCGCTTTACCATATGGCAGGTGGCACATCGGCTCAGGATTTAACGGGGCTTGACCAGCTCCTTAGCGCGCAAAATCTATCGGGCCCCGGCAAAGTAAGCCGTGCCGTGCTAGTTGGCACCTCCAGAGGGCCGGCTGATATTCTCGACATTGGAAATGGCCGCAAGGTTCATACCACTTGGGGCGAACTGGCTTGGCAGCTTGGCGGAGCTGATGGTTACGACATGGTTGCCGAAAATGACCTAACAGGCATAGCGCCGGGTTCCAACCTTCTGGAAAAACTGTTCAACACATTTGCGCCTTGCCTCATTTTGATTGATGAATGGGTCGCTTACTTAAGACAAATTTACAAAACTGAAGGCCTTTCAGCGGGCAGTTTTGATGCCAATTTGTCATTCGTGCAGTCTTTGACTGAAGCTGTTAAAGCTAGTCCGAAAACGCTGCTTGTAGCGTCATTGCCGGCATCGCAAATCGAAGTTGGCGGCGAAGGTGGACAAGAAGCCTTAGAGCGCCTCAAGCAGACTTTCTCACGCGTGGAGTCCTCTTGGCGTCCGGCTTCGCAAGAGGAAAGTTATGAGATCGTTCGGCGAAGATTGTTTAAAGAAATTCCCGGCGATATGTTCCAGCACAGGGACAACACGCTTAAACAGTTTGCCAAGCTCTATCGTGAAAATGCGAATGATTTCCCTATTGGCTGCGCAGACGAAGACTATCGCCGCAAACTAGAAAAAGCCTTCCCAATTCATCCAGAATTATTTGACCAACTCTACACAAGTTGGGGCTCACTGGAGAAGTTCCAACGCACACGCGGAGTCTTGCGCCTGATGGCCCAAGTTATTCATGAGCTTTGGATGAATAATGATCCTTCGGTCATGATTATGCCTGGCAGTGTTGCGGTAAGCTCTCCGCGAGTGGAACCAGAATTGCTGCATTATCTCGAAGTAAATTGGCAATCCATCATTGCCGGAGATGTTGATGGTAACGGATCTACGCCTTACAAAATTGACCAACAGGCCCCGAACCTTAATCGATACTCGGCGACACGGCGAATTGCTCGTACAATCTTCATGGGCACTGCGCCATTACATCAGCAGGAAAACAAAGGCCTTGATGACAAGCAGATAAATCTTGGTGTCGTGCAACCGGGAGAACGCGCGGCCGTCTTTGGGGATGCTCTACGCCGTCTTACTAATAATGCCAAATTTATGCACAGCGATATGGGGCGCTATTGGTATTCAACTTCAGCCAGCATGAACCGTTTAGCTACAGATCGTGCATCTCAAGTTGATGATGCTGTTGTTATCAATGCCATCAACGATGGGCTTGATAAATACATAGGCAGCATCGGTGATCGTGGCCACTTTGACGCTGTGCAAACTGCACCCGGAAGTTCTGCTGATGTCCCTGACGAACCGGGCGGCGTTCGCGCAGTTATTCTAGGCGTTGACCACTCTCATACAGGCCGATTGGATTCAGTCGCGATGGAGGAGATAAAGGATATACTTCTACAGCGTGGCCAAACACCTCGTGTTTATAGAAACATGCTGGCTTTTATCGCACCTGACTCTAAGCAGCTTGAAAGCCTTAAAGACGCTGTACGGCTTTCGCTGGGTTGGGAGCATGTGGTACGGGACATCGATAAGCTCAACCTGACCCAAAGTGATAGCGCTCTTGCTAAAGCCAAATGGCAAGAGGCTCAGGCAACTGTCAAAACACGTCTAAAAGAAGCGTGGTGTTATCTCATTTATCCAACACAAGCTTCCCCACAATCCGATGTAGAATGGTCCAGCAACAAAATTCCATCTCAGGATGGATTGCTTTCGAGAGCCAGTAAAAAACTGATATCGGATGAAGGGCTATTTGCAGAACTTGGTCCGCGTAGACTCGGCAGTTTACTTGATAAGTATATTTGGAACGACAAACCTCACTTGGCCCTCAAGGATATTTGGGAATATATCAACAGATATACATATATGCCGCGCATGAAGAACAAGTCAGTTTTGTCCAACACTATCAGGACCGCTGTGTCAGGGCTAACTCCGGGTCCTTTTGCTTACGCGGAAGCATGGTCGGAAAGTGATGAAACCTATGCAGGTCTTGCTATTGAGAGCACTATGAATGCGTCGGTGGTAATTGACCGTGATAGTATAATTGTTAGATCTGATGTCGCAGAAAACCATAGAGTAACGCCTAATGCCCAGGATGATAGTGGTGTGAAGGAAACCGAAAATGGGCCGAGCACTGGTTCAGAAAATAATGGCAACAGTACATCAGCAGTCGCGCCTGAAAATCAAGCCCCAACTCGTTTTATTGGTACAGTTATGGTCTCGCCGGACCGTCCAGCCAAAGAAATCCATCAAATTATAGAGGCCATTGTTGAGCAATTAACAACGCTGCCAAATGCAGAAGTCTCGATAAAACTGGAGATCGATGCTGAAGTCCCGCAAGGGCTTGATAGAAATAAAGTTCGGGTTCTTATGGAGAACGCAGCAACCCTCGGCTTTATCGATAAAGTCGTAAAATAGAGAGATGAAGCAGCCGGAATATTTTGAAAAAATCCGAAGTGCGTCTGAGAGGCGCTGGGAACAACTGGAGGATGACCCGGAACTGGCCGGCCCATGGCACCAATTATTCAAGCAGGTTCAAAGCCCGCGTCATATCATTTCTGAACTATTACAAAATGCTGATGACGCTAATGCGACCGAAGCTGTTGTTAATATTGAGAATGGTGTTTTTACTTTTGAGCACAATGGAGATGACTTTATTGAGTCACACTTTGCTTCAATTTGTCGGTTCGGATATTCCAACAAACGGGCACTTCATACAATTGGATTTAGAGGGATTGGCTTTAAAAGTACATTTAGTCTCGGAGATAAAGTATATCTGAATACGCCAACCCTTTCAGTAGCTTTTGACAACACAAGATTCACACTTCCATATTGGGCCGATAGGAAACATTCACAGAGTGAAAAGACTTATGTCAGCGTCGAAATTAAGTCGGAACAAATCGAGTCCGAACTGTTTAAGAACTTGAAGGAGTGGTTGAACAGTCCTTACTCATTACTTTTCTTCAAAAATATAAGATCGCTCACTATATCCGGAACCAAAGTAGAATGGAAAAGTGTTGGCGTAGGTCCAGTGTCTAATTCAGAATGGATGGCGCTTGACGGAAATCTAGACAAGCCATACTTGGTTGTAAGGTCTAAGCCGCAGTTCTTTCCGCCTGAAGCGCTCGCAGAAATTCAGCAAGAAAGAATGACCGGAAGCGAAGAAGCGTCAAACGAGTTTCCTCCGTGCAATATCGATATTGTTTTGGGAGCAAAAGGACGATTATATGTGGTACTGCCAACTGGTGTTCAAACTGAGTTGCCATTTGCTTGTAACGCACCTTTCATTCAAGACCCTGCTCGTCTGAAGATAAAGGACCCTGAAACTTCGCCGACAAATCAATGGTTGCTGCAAAAGGCGGGTGTGCTTGCTGCGGAAGCGATGATGGCTTGGCTCGCTCACCAAAACACCAACGGAGATGCCAAAAGCCTAGCGTATGATCTAATGCCCGATGTTGATCGAAACGAGACAAGTTTAGAAGGCCTATGCGCCGCTATGGTAGAGATAGCTTTTGAAGAAACTATTGATAAAAAACCTATCGTTCTGAATTCTGAGAACTCTTTGATATCGGCAGGCGAAGGCCTCTTCGTGCCTAAAAAATTATTGACTATTTGGGATAGTCCAATCACTTCGCAACTATTTGAAGATGATGCCAGACCACTTATCTCAGCTGAAATTAGCACGCGTAACCTCAACAAACTCATAAGTTGGAATTTGATTGAAGCTTTATCAACCCATAAATTTCGCGAGAGATTGAGGGAAAGTAAATTACCTAAGCCTAGCACTTGGAAAAAGCTTGTTTTATTGTGGGATTACTTAGCCGCTGATATTATTTCTTACAAAGCAGGAAATATCGGAAACTTGGCAATTGTCCCTGTTAATGGCCAAGACTACTTGTTTTCATCTAATGAAGTGGTCAGGCTGGGAGAAAAAAGACTTGTTCAATCTGAAGAAGATTGGTTGTTTCTCTCGCCCTTTCTTAAAGTGATGAACCAAAACTGGACACGGTTTATCACAGAGAAAAAGCGAGAAATAGATGACAATGTCGGGGGGTTATCCACCCAAGTTGAAAATGCTTCTCGTGTTCTTGAGCGGTTACAACTTGAGAATACGGATGAACTTGGCTCGGTTCTTGAAAAAGTTTCAGAAAAGTTCTTCTTAGAGTCAGAAATTAAATTGTCAGATTGCATAAGATTAACCCAGATTTATGCGAAACTCAATGCATCTGTTGGTCCGTCATTCAAATATGTAAATGAAGCATCCCACTTCAAGAGCATAGATTCCAACCCCCTTCGAGATCAATCTAAGTTACTTGATTATTTAATCCCAGAGGAACTACATGAAGGCCTTCTATTAAATGAAAGCTATGATACGAATTTCGTTTCCTGCTCCAAAGAAGAATGGAAGGACTGGGCTAGATCTGAAAAATCTCACCTTAGTTCCTTCGTTCCGTTAACTGAAACGCAAACGTATATGTATGGGCGTAAAAATGCGCGAGAAACGATACAAAAACGTATGGGCCCATCTGATTTAGATTATCCCTATGTGACTCATGGATTTTACTTCAAGGATTGGTGCTTCCCTGATATCTATTGGAAGCACTGGGAGAAGCTTAGTGCTACGGATTCTAGAATTTGGTTCAAACTTTTAGAACAAATTTTTAATCAAAAAACCGGGTATTGGAGAGTGGGACGAACAGCAAAAATGCTGCAGATTGCCACGACCGGGTCCACTAAACCGATAACTCACTTACCTATTTTACCAAATTGGATAATGAAATTTAGAGACTTAGAGTGTCTACCAGATCAGTATGGTGGACTTAACAAACCAAAAGACCTTTTTTGTAGAACCAAGGCGACAGAAGCATTTCTTGATACAGAATTATTTATTCCGCATGAAATGGATACAGATAGCAACCGCCCATTACTTGACCTCCTAGGAGTTCAAAGAACACCAATTGATGGCTCAAAGTTGATAAATCGACTTATGGCATTGGCCGGTGAAAAGGATGCTCCAAGAGCAGAGTTAGAGAAATGGTATCGAAGGATTGATCAATACTATCACCATGCTGGCTCAGAAGAGCGAGCCCAAATCGCTAGAACCTTTCAAACAGAAAAAGTTATACTTGCTAGCGATGGATCCTGGCAAACTTCAAAAAACATATTCATTCACGGAGACGAGGACGACATTCCTGGTGCCCCTATAGTAATCACGGATCTGATGAATTTGACTTTGTGGACAAGTGTAGGTGTTTCAACTCGCCCATCTATAGAAAGTGCAATAAAATGGCTTCAATCAATTTCTGAAGAACAAGAATTAGCTCCTCAAGATCTGATTCGGATAAAAAACTTATGTGCTAAATATCCAAGTAGGGTGTGGGAGGATTGTGGTAAGTGGTTAAATATTTTAGGCGAATGGATTGGGTCAGAAACTTTAACATACTCGCTAAGTATGCAAACGCTAACTCAAACTCAACACCTATTTTCTGACCTGAAAACGTCCGTAGCTGACTTCCGTAATTTGCCTATGGATATTCTGAATCAGAGGCCATTCTCTGAACTCCCTCCCTTACGGAGCGCTGTAGAGAATAGGCTGCAAAATGAGATTCATAATATGGGGGGGAATTCAAACCCAGAGTGGTTGCATACACTTGGCCTGTTGATGTCCAGAATCCTCCATCCAAAGGAGGGCTTGGAAATTCACATTAGGAACGCGGGAGTGGTATTTTCAAAACTTGTGATTTCAATAGTCGAAGAACTCAGAGTGGTTCCGTTTATTGACGGCAATCCAGTTGGCACCGAACGTGGTGTGAAAGTTTTCCTTAAGGAGCAGTTTCTATTCGTAAACGAAAATAACGAGGGCAAGCGCGCGAAACTTGTTCCTAATACATTAGGCGAAAACTTACCGGCAGATATTAAAGATGCACTCACCTATTGTTATCGACGTGAGGCCGGACAGATTTCCCAATATATGGAAGCCAACTTTAATTTTGTAACTGAAGGAGAATCAGACTTCGATGAAGCGGAAACTGACTCAAATGAGTTGAGTGATGTAGATTCTGTGTTGCCTTCAGAGTATTCACAGTTGCCCAGTACTGACTGTGATAATAGAGAAACTGATGTCGATAGTTTTGAATTGGAAGTTTCTCCACTAGGGGAGGAAGAAGATTTATTGAACAAAGCTGAAGGTGTTCCGCATCACGATCAAACCTCTGGATCTATAAAGGCTACCAAGCCCCCGGTGAAACAGCGGCCACGTTTATTCGATAGGTATGCGCTGTTAGCAAACTTTCATAAGTCTGCAGATGGTTCGTACAAAAACCCTAACGGCAATTGGATGGGTGCAACTCAAAACAGAATTTTTCCATTCGAACTTCGATCATCTGACGGGGAATTGTTGAAATATTATTTGCCCAGAGAGCATTGTTTGGAGCGAGAGCCACTTGAATTAAATGCCGAAAATTGGCATGTCATTGAAGATAAACCTGAATTGTATTCGCTAATCCTCACTGACTTAGCGGGAAATCCAATAGTATTGAATGGAAAGCAATTGCTTGAACTTCGTGAAAAGGGTGACCTCAAAATATTTACAGCAAAGTATAGATTGTCATACACATGATTTCGCTCTTTTTTAAAGATATTAAGATCACCGGTTTTATCGCTTATGGCAGCAAGAAACACTAAGCGATGTACTTAGCTAAAACCAGAATAGTATTTTCTCCATCTGACCTGATTACCTTCATGGAGTCAGAATACGCGTCTGCGATGGAACGGTTGAAGATTGAAGATGCATCTATCGCTGACTTGATGGATGCGGAGGATGTGGTTCTCGCGAGCCTGCAACAGAAGGGCTATGAGCATGAGGATGCGTTCACCGAGCGTCTTAAGACGCTAGGCAAAGATGTCTTGGAGACTAAGCGAGCAACGCCACAGCAGACCTTCGATGCGACATTGGAGGCTATGAAAGCCGGGCAGGAAGTAATCACCCAAGGTTATCTGTCTTTGGGTCAATTTGGCGGGTTTACGGATTACCTAGTTCGGGTGCCTGGGGCCTCTAATTTTGGCGATTACCACTACGAGGTCTGGGACACGAAGCTTTCCAAAAAGCTAAAGCCATATTTTGCGGTTCAGCTTTGCAGCTATATTGAAATGCTTGAAGCCATTCAGGGGGTAAGACCCAAACAAATGGTTATCGTTTTAGGCGACGAGACTGAGGCGCGGTTGAATGTTGATAATTACTTTGCCTATTATCAAAATCTAAAATCAGCATTTCTGGCGTTTCATGCCACGCCTCCGCAAGGCTTGCCGGACCCAAATGTAAGTAAGAGCTATGGCCGCTGGAGTGATCTGGCCCATGGACAGCTTGTTGAACTCGACCATCTCTCGCTTGTCGCCAATGTATCTCGCTCGCAGGTCAAGAACTTGGAGAAAGCGGGCATCATCACAATGCAGGCTTTGGCTGATAGTGAGCTGGCTCATATTCCGAATATGAGCAGCGATGTATTTGCGCGGGCTAAAGCGCAGGCCAAATTGCAAATCGCGTCGAGAGGTAAGGATAAACCTGACTATATTATTCTGCCACATGAAGCAGGCGCGCAGCGCGGCCTCGCCATACTGCCGCCGCATAGCGGGAATGACGTCTTCTTTGATATTGAGGGCTATCCACATATTGAGGGCGGGCTCGAATATCTTTGGGGTAATACTTATTTTGATAAGAGCGGGAGTAAGCAGTTCAAAGAGTTTTGGGCGCATGATTCCAAGCAAGAGAAAGCAATATTCATTGAATTCATTGATTGGATTTATGGCCTCTGGCTCGAAGA
>JALZUE010000192.1 GCA_023301705.1 Alteromonadaceae bacterium
TGTTTTACTCTTTTTTGGGGCAAATAAACTCTATGACGTAGCTTTTCCTGTGCAAGAGGCTCAATCACTAATAACTACGCAAACAAATAAATTTATTCATGTAAATTCGTTAAGTGAATTACGTTTAGCGGTAGATCAAGCAAATAATAATAATAAAACTGTGATGATAGATTTATTTGCTGAGTGGTGTGTTGCTTGTAAAGAATTTGAAGCGTTAACTTTTCCTGCAAAAAGTGTTCAAAATGCTTTAGCTAATACTGTTTTAATCAAGGTAGACCTTACCGATTCAGGTAGTGAAAGTAGTATTGAAATTATGGAATCATTCGATGTCTTTGGTTTACCATCAATCTTATTCTTTGATTTAAGCGGCCAAGAATTAACACAACAACGTGTTACTGGGTTTATGAATGCTGATAAGTTTTCAGCACATATAAAGCAGTTCTTTTAGCGCATTTATTTAGATTTAGTATTGAACCTTATTATATAAATTACATAATAAGGTTTAACCTGTCACTTCAACGTTAAGTCAACAAAGTTATGACACAATTAAAACTCATTGTTTATAACTCAGGCTGCCAGTTAATTGCCTTTTTACCTTGCCCAATGAGTGCTTCGTTTATTTTAGAAAAATGCTTACAGCCAAAAAAACCTCTATAGGCTGACAATGGTGACGGGTGCGGCCCATTTAATACCGTATGTTTTTTGGTATTAATATTTTTTCCCTTTTTCTTTGCATGTGCTCCCCACAAAATAAACACAATACTTTCAGCTTGTTCATTTAATAAATTAATTACTTTATCAGTAAATGTTTCCCAACCTAAGTGTTTATGTGAATGCGCTTTTCCCTCTTCCACCGTTAATACGGTATTTAATAATAGTACACCTTGATCAGCCCAAGACTGCAAATAACCATGCTCTGGTGTTTTAAAGTTAGTAATATCAGTTGCTAACTCTTTATAAATATTAACCAACGAAGGGGGTATTTTAACAGCTGGCAGCACTGAAAAGCATAAACCATGCGCTTGTGCTTCGCCGTGATAAGGATCTTGCCCTAAAATTACAACCTTAACTTTATTTAACGGGGTGGAACTAAACGCACTAAACACCTTAGACTCAGGTGGATATATTACAACGCCAGCACTACGCTGCTGCTTAATATAGTTTAATGTATCTTTTAAGTACGTTTGCTCACTTTCATGGGCAATAAAATCAGACCAGTTATTCACAAAAAATACCTTTTATGTTCAAGTGAACTTAACACTAAAAAAGGTATTTTAATCGATATGTCATCTCGATTAAATGCTAATATTTTATGGTAGTTGCCAAACACCTTTATTAACTTTGCGCTTTAACACATCAAATAAGTCATATTCTAAAATAGGTTTTGAAAAATAATAGCCTTGAATAATATCGCAATGGTTTTCGGTCAATACATTTAATTGCTCTACAGTTTCAACACCCTCTGCGACGATGCTTAGCTCTAAACTTTTCACCATAGCAATCGTTGATAAAGTAATTTGATGATCAGCTTTATTTTCTATCATGCCTGCGATGAAGCTTTTATCAATTTTTATCACATCGACAGGCATTTTACGTAAATAAGATAACGATGAATACCCTGTACCAAAATCATCAATAGCAAAACTAAAGCCTAACGCTTTTAAGTTATTCATCACTGCAATGGTATAAGACATATCTTTAACAAGCGTTTGCTCTGTAAGCTCTAGTTCGAAGTACTTCGCTGATATGTCAAATTCAACTAAGAGACTTTCTAAATGCAGTTGTAGATTAGGGTCGGAAAATTGCACCGCAGATAAATTAATAGCAATACGAATATCATCAAACCCTAGACGAATAAAGCGCTTAGTTAATTCAAAACACCGTCTCATAACCCAGTGTCCCACATCTATAATTTGTGCTGAATTTTCAAGAATCGGAATAAATTCATCAGGAGAAATAAAACCTTTTTCAGGGTGATTCCATCTGAGTAGCGCTTCGAAACCATAAAGTTTATTATTTTTAGAGATTATTTGTGGTTGTAGACTTAAAATAAATTGTTGCTTTAATAAGGCTTGTCTTACCTCATTTTCTAGGTATACATGATTTGAAACACGTTGATACATATCATCATGATAAATATGATATGTTGAGCCTCCCTTGGCTTTAGCTTCATACATTGCCATGTCAGCAAAACTGATTAAGGAATCAACTTCTTCAATGTTTTTATCTGGCATCACAATGCCAATACTAGTTGACACATAAAACAAGCTTTTACTTAATAAAATTGGTTGACTAAATTTTTCAATAACTGTGTTTGCAATCTTTTTGGCATCTTCAATGTTTGATATATCTTGTAAAATGATAACGAATTCATCACCACCAAAGCGATAAACATTATCACTTATACGAACACTCATTCGTAAACGTTTAGCGGCCTCTATTAGTAATAAATCTCCTTGTGTATGACCGTGACTGTCATTTACTTTTTTAAAATCATCTAAATCTAAAAATAATAAGGCTATCTTTTCTGAATGTTGACCTTGCGACTCTCGCACTTCAGTTAAGTGTTGATTTAACATGTACCTATTTGGCAATTCGGTTAAAGAGTCAAACATTGCCATTTTTTCTAAATCTTGTGTTTTTTGCTCTACTTCAATGTTTAACTTTTCTAATTGAATGCTAAGATCTTTTGTTGATGATGCTAATACATCAAACTCATCTTTAAAAAAGCTATTATGACCTAAATTAGTTTGACGAAACTCAATAAACTCTTTACTTGACAATAATGGCAATGCTTTAGATAGGCGCAATAATTTACGAGTAAAAGGTTTAAAAACCAGATATATTAAAAGAGCTACACCAAAAAATATAGACATCACAATCATCACAAATTCGACTCTGTGATGCTTACTACTTTCTAACATACCACTAATATTTTCTATGATTGCTAAACTATAACGATAATTTTCATCTTCATCTAAATATAAAAAAACAACTGAATAATCAACTTTATCTAATTTAAATGAATAAATATTATTATCAGCATAATCAAAATTATTTGAGTTTTTAAGTATTGGCGACAATAAAGAGTTAGATGATGATAATATCATCACCATATCATCATGACTCTGTTTTTTAGGTGAGCGAAGAATTGCTAAATCTCTTGTTGCTTCTGCATTTAGCTCATATAACATTCCCACCATAGAAACTGTAAATGAGACAACAGCAACATCACCATTAAAGTTCAATACAGGTAAAGAGATAAGGTGTAAACAAAACTTATCGCAATTAATTTTCTCTATCGGTAATTGTTTATTTAATACATCGTTACTATTTTCTAATATCACATAATTTAATTCTGATGTGCTTAATAACACTTCCTTTTCATCAATCAACCATATATCAATGATATTAAAGTACAATTGTAAGCGCTCATGTTGTGCTTTTAGACTATCAGCAAATTGTTTGAAGTCATCTTGGTGTTGTAATTCAGTTATTCCTGTAAAAGACTCTAACCAAGCTGTTAATTGGGTATTTAATTGACCAACTTGTTGATCCATTTGCTGTTCTGCATATTTAAGCGCATCATTTTTGTGATGATCGAACTCTTCTTCTAATCGATTAAAAGATAAAATTGAATATGCAGCAACCATCACTAATAAAATGGTTAAAATTAGAAATAATAATTTATTGGTTGCCGAAATAAAAAAAGTCATCGCATTAAAACCAGTAACTAATTTGAGCAACAGAAAGTTGCCAATTTTTTTCTGAATTAATAACGACATCAGGTATAATTATGGGGGTAAGCCTGGCAGTACCAGTGACCCAATGATGCTCAATATCAACTCTAAAATTAGCGCTTATGTCATAACTAAAGCCAAGCGTAAAGTCATGTTGAAAGCTAAAGAAAGCAGGAATAGCACCACCACTATCGATAAATGCTTGTTCGCCATCACGATCATCTTTATCACCATAATATCGCTCATATCGCATTAACATTTTAAATCGATGATTGGGTCTATACTGTGCTTGAACAAAACCTCCTTGCCCAATCCGCTGAAGCGAAAAGTCATTAAAAAACAACTCTGAAAGTTGGAGCTCCTCTTGAATGAATTCAGCGCTTAACGTCCATTTTTCAGTAAAGTACTCAACGTTAATATAGTAACGCAACAAATCAATCTCACCATTAATTAATATATCATTTTCTCCGTTCTCGTAATTAAATAACGAATCTGTTATAGCAATACCAAACGTTAATGGTATAGAATTTAAAGTCCAATAAAGACTCGCTTGTAAATCATCTTTATGTTCAACATTGCCTTGTGCAAAATCACCAATAAGATTACGAGTTTCATCAGAGGTAAAATCATTAAAGGAAGAGCTGATTGTAAAATCAAATTTACCTAAGCTTTCATTTGAATAACTATACGCAAATGCTAAACCATCACCACCAATAGCAGCATCTCGTGCAGCATCTAAATAAATGGATTGTGGTAAAATAATACTTGGCCTTGAAACCGGTACATCTCGGATACTTGAATATAGCCAATGATAATTTTTAATACGACCAGCATAAAAGTGCCCTTGAGAATTATTGCTAGAATAAAAGTTCCAATCAACTAATAAATAGTCAAGGGTAAGACCTTCATCATAGCGGTTACCACCATTTAAATATGAAGTTTGCCCCGCAAAGCGAATAGAATCTGTTAATTGATAAGAAAAATTAAGCCCTATCTCTGTCAATTCAAATGTAATACCATCATCATCAGAAATAAAATTACTACCTTTATTATTTGCTATACCTTGAGAAATAAAGCCATGCACATTTAACTTGTCACTGTACTGTTCGCTAATTGCAAACGAGCTAAAAAATAATATACAAAGATAAAAATGAACACACTGACTATTGCGAAATGTTAATAACATTAACTTTATCTCCTTGATGATATTCATCTACATACCCAATAGCCCCTGGAGTAGAGCGCACAGCCTCTTTTAACTCTTCAACTGAATGAACAACAAATGGCATTCGACCTAAACCAGAATAGGTAAGCTTTCGCCAAATACGATCTAATTGATAAGGAAAAATCTTTAAAGTGTTTTTACTAAAATTTTGATGTAGTGTGGATTTACTGGGTAAGACGAACACGTTAATATTGTTCCCATTTTTCCAGACACGCTGGCGCATTGTAAAAATTTGTCTTAACTCATAAACAGAAAGGGTAGAGTCTTCGATAGTTTGATTAGAATGAGTAATAACTTCAATTGCACAAACATAAAAAGGAGAAGCAATACATAGTAGAATAGAAACGAAGCTTTTAATGTAACCCCTCAATATTTTGGCTTTGCTCAAAGACTGAATCCCCATATATAAAAATTAAAAACATTCAGTAATTCATGTTTTCATTTAACAAATATAGAACAAAACTAGTTTTAAACACAATAAATACTAGAAAACTCTAAAGAATCTTAAAAAACCAACTGATAAGACCACTAAATTGCTGCTAATTTCTTCGAAATCACTATAATATTGCAAAAATATGAAAAGAAACTAAAAAATAGTGTGTTTCAACGGTTCCCGAAAGCCTTTTTTTTTATTATGATTCAATATTAACGTAACAATAATGGTTTTTCACAACAAATGACTACAACTTATAAGATTTTAGTGTTAAATGGCCCCAACCTTAATATGTTGGGGAAAAGAGAGCCTGAAATTTATGGTAATCAAACATTAGGTCAAGTCATTGATGCATTAACGACAGAAGCGAAAAACAAATCGGTAGATTTAACCCATTGTCAATCAAACAGTGAGCATATTTTAATTGAAAGAATTCATAGTGCTTTCGAAGAAGTTGACTTTATATTGATTAACCCTGCTGCTTTTACGCATACCAGTATCGCATTACGAGATGCATTATTAGCCGTAAATATACCATTTATTGAAATACACTTATCAAATGTGCATGCGCGCGAATCATTCCGCCATCATTCTTTTTTATCAGACAAAGCTCTTGGCATTATTTGTGGCTTGGGCACAAAAGGTTACTCGTATGCATTAGATGCAGCACTTAACCACTTAAATAAATAATATATAAAACAAAATTAAGGTTTACTAATGGACATTCGTAAAATAAAAAAACTGATCGAACTTGTTGAAGAATCAGGTATTAATGAATTAGAAATTTCTGAAGGTGAAGAGTCAGTACGTATTAGCCGTGGTGGTCAAATAAGTGCTCCTGTATACCAACAAGCAATGGCAGCTCCTGTTGCTGCACCAGTTGCACCGGCAGCACCAGCAGCATCGGCTCCTGTAGAAGCTGCACCTGCTGCAATTTCTGGCCATGTAGTTAGATCTCCAATGGTAGGTACTTTCTACGCATCAGCATCTCCTGAATCTGCTGTTTTTGTTGAAGTTGGCCAACATGTTAATGCTGGTGATACTTTATGTATTGTTGAAGCAATGAAAATGATGAACCAAATTGAAGCTGACAAATCAGGTGTAATCAAAGAAGTTTTAGCTGTAAATGAAGATGCTATTGAATTTGACCAACCGCTATTCATCATTGAATAAGCCCCAAAATTAAGGGTATTTTCCATGTTAGAAAAAGTATTAATCGCTAACCGAGGCGAAATTGCATTACGAATATTACGTGCTTGTAAAGAACTTGGTATTAAAACTGTTGCGGTTCACTCCACTGCAGATAAAAATTTAAAACATGTTTTATTAGCAGACGAAACCATTTGTATTGGTAAACCTTCGGCTTTAGACAGTTACTTAAATATTCCGCGTATTATTACAGCAGCAGAAGTAACAAATGCTTCTGCAATTCATCCTGGCTATGGTTTTTTAGCTGAAAATGCTGACTTTGCTGAGCAAGTTGAAAATTCTGGTTTCGCTTTTATTGGCCCTACAGCCGAAAGCATTAACTTAATGGGTGACAAAGTTTCTGCAATTAAGGCAATGAAAACAGCAGGTGTTCCTTGTGTTCCTGGTTCTGATGGTCCTTTAACGGATGACGAAGCAGCAAACCTTGCTCATGGTCGTAGAATTGGTTACCCAGTAATTATTAAAGCGTCTGGCGGCGGCGGCGGTCGAGGAATGCGTGTTGTTCGTGAAGAGAGCGAATTAATTAATGCAATTGCCTTAACTAAAAACGAAGCGCGTACAACGTTTAACAATGACATGGTATACATGGAAAAATTCCTTGAAAACCCACGTCATGTTGAAATTCAAGTATTAGCTGATGGCCAAGGTACTGCAATTCATTTAGCTGAACGCGACTGTTCGATGCAACGTCGTCACCAAAAGGTTGTTGAAGAAGCTCCAGCACCAGGCATTTCACCTGAACTACGTGCTGAAATTGGTGAACAATGTTGTAATGCATGTAATGCAATTAATTACCGTGGTGCAGGTACGTTTGAGTTTTTATTTGAAAACAACGAATTCTACTTTATTGAGATGAATACACGTATTCAAGTAGAGCACCCGGTAACAGAAATGATTACTGGTGTTGACTTAATCAAAGAACAGTTACGTGTTGCCTCAGGTATGAAGTTAAGCATTAAGCAAGAAGACATTACCGTAACAGGTCATGCGATTGAATGTCGTATTAATGCTGAAGATCCTCGCACATTCATTCCTTCACCTGGAAAAATCACACGTTTTCACCCTGCTGGTGGGTTAGGTGTACGTTGGGATTCTCATATTTATACGGATTACTCGGTTCCACCTCACTACGATTCAATGATAGGTAAATTAATTACTTACGGTGAAACAAGAGAGGTAGCAATTGCCCGTATGAAAAACGCATTAGATGAATTAGTGTTAGACGGTATTAAAACAAATATCGCCTTACATAAAGATATTCTGAATAATAAAGGTTTTGCTGACGGTGGTGCAAACATTCATTACTTAGAAAAAATGTTAGCTGAACAAGAATAAGGTTTTAGGAATTAATTCACAAAATCTTATAATTCTATTATAGTATCAGTACCATAATAAAAGCCTTTTAGCTGATTTAAGTTATAAGGCTTTTTTATTACTTGAAATAACTTATGTACTCAAAAATAACCACAGACAGTAGTTACAGCCAGAACAATCAATTCAAAACTCGAATACTCGGGCAAATGTTAATAATATCTGTAATATTTACATTTTTTTTTGCTGTGCTTGATACATTAAACATTAATCATGTTGGTGATATACAAGCATTAAACAATTACATACATGCTCTTTTTGTTTTTCCAATATATATACTTTTTAAACAAAAAAAAATTAGTTTAAAAAGTACGACTATTTATTTTTTGTTTTTTTGTTTTATGACTTCTAGCACCGCTTTATTTGTTGCAGATCATGATTCTTTTCGCGCTATTTGGTTTTTTCTATCTACTATTATTGCATTTATTTTTTTAGGCACCTATGTCGGTAAAGTCTATGGATATGCAGCGATGATCTTAATCGCATTTGATGGCTTCTTTCTTTCAACAACAATGAATATGACTTCAGTTATTAGTACCTTGATCTCTCTTTTTGTTCTAATTTTAGTGATTTCTGCATATACCTCACATATGCAGAAACACTTAGAAAAAACAGAAAGAATACAACAAGAACTATATTACTTAGCGAACAAATCTGAAATATTTAATTCATTGGCTACAGATAAAAAAGGCGCTAAGGTAGAAAAATTATTAACAAATGCACAGCAATCAAACGATGACTTTTCATTAGTGTATTTAGAGTTTTTATTTCATCATGATATCAACGAAAAAAGCCAAACGACTCAACTAACGAAAGAACAAAACAAGAAACTAAAAAACATTTTAGCTAACTTAATCAGTAGTTCAGATGTCATTTCTTCAATGAATGACAACTTGTTATATATTGCTTGTCCCAATAAAAATGAATTCAGTATCAAGTTGATGATTAATAAAATTTATTTATACTTTAGTGAATATGGCATTACCATTGATGATAAAAAGGTTAATGTCTCATTGAATATTGCTATGACAAGCCTACAACCAACTGATCTAGGCATGAGAGCCCTACATATTCGTGCGGATAAAGGCTTAACCAAAGTAAAAAGTAGTGATATTCAACATATCATTTTTGTTGATATTTAGTCTAAAACTCTCCATCCCTAAAACGTAACACTAGTCGAACAGAGGTAGTATTTGATAGAATATACCTCAGTAATCGCTTACATTATTTTCTATAATCATAGAGACACATTTTAGAGGTATTTTTATGGCCGCTTATGCCGTAGGACACAAGGTTCCAGATTCAGATTCAATTTGTTCTGCAATCGCATTATCGTATTTAAAAACAGCTATTGGTGAAGAAACACGACCAGCACGTTTAGGTGAATTATCACCAGAAACATTATTCATTTTAGATAAGTTTGATTTAGAGCAGCCTGAGCTTAAATTAAGTTATGCTGGTGAAGAAATTTATGTCGTTGACCACTCTGATAAAATTCAAGGTCCTGATGATATCGATGAGGCTACAATTTTAGGTATTATTGATCATCACAAACTAGGTGATATTACGACATCAACACCATTAGAGTGTTGGATTCGACCAGTAGGCTGCACAAATACTATTATTAAAATGATGTATGACTTTTACAGTGTAGAAATTCCTAAAAATATTGCTGGTGCAATGATGTGCGCTATTTTAAGTGATACTGTTATATTTAAATCACCAACTTGTACAACTGCCGATATAAAATGTGTTGAAGCATTGGCTGAAATTGCGGGTGTTGAAGATGCTAAAGCCTTAGGCATGGAAATGTTTACCGTTAAATCAGCTGTTGAAGGTACACCGGTACGTGAATTAGTAATGCGCGACTTCAAAGACTTCAATATGCATGGTAAAAAAGTGGGTATTGGTCAATTAGAAGTGATTGATTTAGCCATGTTTGACTCAATGAAAGATGACTTACATACAGATCTTGCCGCTTTAAAATCGGAAGGTGAACGTCATAGTGTTATTTTATTATTAACTGACATTATGAAAGAAGGTTCAGAGTTATTAGTTGTTAGTGATAACGCTGACTTAACTGATAAAGCTTATGGTGTATCTACGACTAATGGCCGTGTATGGATTGACGGTATTATGAGTCGTAAAAAACAAGTAGTACCACCACTACAAGACTCTTTAGCATAACCCTTATTAGTTAACCTGAACTCGGGGTAGTTATACTAGAAGACCATAAAAAACCAGCATCTGCTGGTTTTTTATTAGCACTGTAAATATGGTCTAAACGTTAACAGCGCTCAAATACTGTTGCAATACCCTGCCCTAAGCCTATACACATAGTTGCTAAGCCTAAGTTTACGTCTTTACTTTCCATTAAATTAATTAAGGTTGTTGATATTCGCGCACCAGAACAACCCAACGGGTGACCTAATGCAATGGCACCACCATTAAGGTTAATCATGTCATCAAGCTTGTCTTCAATGCCTAAAGAGCGCACACAAGAAATTGCTTGAGCTGCAAACGCTTCATTAAACTCGGCTAATTCGATATCTGCTAAAGAAATACCTGCACGCTTTAATGCCTTTTTAGTTGCAGGTACAGGGCCAAATCCCATCGTTGCAGGATCACAACCAGCAACAGCCATTGCTTTCACTTTCACTCTAGGGGTTAAACCTAATGCTTTAGCTTGATCTGCAGACATCACTAACATAGCAGAAGCACCATCAGATAACGCTGATGATGTGCCGGCTGTAACACTACCATTAACTGGATCAAATACCGGCCTTAATGATGACAAGCCTTCTAAACTTGTTTCAGGACGAATCACTTCATCATGTTCAACCAAGGTTAATGCACCAAGTTCATTATGCCCTTGAGTAGCAACAATCTCATTTGACCATAGCCCTTGTTGCTGAGCTTGAAAAGCTCGCTGATGTGATCGAACAGCAAAAGCGTCTTGCTCTTCTCTGCTTACTTTAAATTGTCGACCTAACATTTCGGCTGTTAACCCCATACTTCCCGAAGCCTTTGAAATGTATTTACTTAACGCAGGATCAAAGTCAACATCGTACATCATAGGTACATGCCCCATGTGCTCAACACCACCAATCATAAAAATATCACCTTGACCGGCCATTATATTGGTAGACGCATCATGTAATGCCTGCATAGAAGAACCACATAAACGATTTACCGTTACCGCACCAGTTGATTTAGGAATATCTGTTAGTAATTGAGCATTGCGGGCTATATTAAAACCTTGTTCTTTGGTTTGCTTTACATTGCCCCAAATAATATCTTCTATCAAACTAGGATCTAAATTAGGGTTACGTACCAATAGCTGCTGCATTAAATGTGCAGATAATGCTTCAGCTCGAACATGACGAAATACACCCGCTTTTGAACGCCCCATAGGAGTACGAATACAATCAACAATAACAACTTCTTTCATTTTCATTTCTCCTTGTTACGCATTTACATTATTTGTTTGAGACAACTGACTTACGTTAGTATCAAAATATGAATTCTTCGCTTTTGCCATTTGTCTTAAGCCATCAGTGACTTGGTAAATTTCACCTAAATGAGCATATTTATCAGCTATTTCAATAAATGAATCTAACCCTAGTTGCTCAAGATAACGCATTGGGCCTCCTCTAAATGGAGGAAAACCTAAGCCATAAATTAAGCCCATATCCGCCTCATGTGCTGTATCAATAACACCTTCTTCTAAACAACGTATCACTTCATTTACCATAGGGATCATTAATCGAGTAATGACTTCTTGAGAGGATACTTCACATTTTTCAGTAGCGTGAGTTGACGCTTCAATTAATGATTTTGCTTGCGTTGAAACAACTTTAACAGGCTTACCACGTTTATCTTTACTATGATCATAAAACCCATGACCTGACTTTTGTCCTAAATGCCCAGCGTGATATAATGTGCTCACTGGATCATTCTCTATTTTAGCCATTCTCGTTGGAAAGCCTTGCGACATAACACCTGTACAATGATCTGCAGTATCAATACCCACTACATCTAACAAATAAGCTGGCCCCATTGGCCAACCAAACTCTTTTTCCATCACTTTATCAATAAATGCAAAATCAGCGCCTTCAATCAGTAACTGACTAAAACCCGCAAAGTAAGGAAATAATACGCGATTAACATAAAAACCAGGACAATCGTTAACAACAATGGCTGATTTACCCATTTTACTTGCATAAGCAACAACGGTTGCAATAGTTTCATCTGATGTTTCACTACCACGTATAACTTCAACTAATGGCATTTTGTTCACTGGGTTAAAAAAGTGCATACCACAAAACTTATCTTTTCGTGTTAAATCACTTGCCAATAGATCAATTGATATCGTTGACGTATTCGATGTTAAAATAGTACTTTCATCAACAAGGCTTTCAACTTCGGCTAAAACGGCTTTTTTAATGTTAGGGTTTTCAACAACCGCCTCAACGATAACGTCAGCTTCGTTGATACTGTCATAAGATAAACTTGTTGAAATATTATTCAGTGTAGTACCCAGTTTTTGAGTTGTAATTCGACTACGTTCATGTAATTTATTTAACAAATTTGATGCTGTTGCTAAGCCTAAATCAAGAGCTTCTTGATTTAAATCTTTCATAATAATAGGAGTGCCTTTGTATGCTGACTGATAGGCAATACCACCACCCATAATACCAGCGCCTAATACAGCCGCTTTATCAATCTTAATAGTGGTTTCTTTCGCAGCTTTTTTCGCTTTGCCTTTTATCACTTGGTCAGCTAAATATAGGCCAACTTGCGCAGTTGCTTCAGAACTTTTCGCTAACGTTGCAAAGTTTTTATTTTCAATTGCCATTGCACCTTTTCTATCTAAGCTAGCTGCCGCTTCAATGGTTTTGACCGCTAAAATAGGTGCAGGGTAATGCTTGCCCGCTTTCGCCATAATCATGCCTTTACATGTACTAAAAGACATCATACTTTCTATCGGGCTTAACTTAAGGGGCTCTAATTTAGGTTGTCGTTTAGCACGCCAGTCTAGCTTACCTGCAATAGCTTCTTCTAAAGTGCTCAGTGCAGCCGCTCGTAAGTTTTCAGGAGCAACAACAGCATCAACCACGCCATATGCTAACGATTTTTCCACCTTGTAAGGCCTTGCTGTTGTTATCCACTCAACTGCATTGTCAACGCCAATTAAACGGGGTAATCTAACTGTGCCGCCAAAACCAGGCATAATCCCTAAACTAATTTCAGGTAAACCAATCGAAGCGGTTGTATCTGCAACTCTGTAATCGCAGCTTAGAATAAGCTCACAACCGCCACCTAAAGCAAAACCATTAATAGCAACCACAGTAGGTAGTTGAATATCTTCCAGGGCATCAAAGGTATCGGTCGCTTTCTTGATCCAATCAACTAGCTCACTTTCAGGCAAGGCAAAGGTATCTAAAAATTCATTTATATCAGCCCCTACAATAAAGGTAGGTTTAGCAGAAGTAATCAGAACGCCTTTTGCTTTTGTACATGTATTAATTGCATCAATAGCAGCATTAAAATCAACAAATGTTGCTTGATCAAACTTATTTACAGAGCCTTTAGCATCAAAAACAAATTCAACAATACCATTATCTAACAGCGTTACCGAAATACTGTTACCTTGATATAACATAATTATCCCCTTCCCTATTCTAAGAAAAATATACTTTTTATAATCATAGTCGTTTGAGTCTGCCTTGCTTAGTAAATTTATGCAATAACTTTAAAACAAGTGTTTGAATTTGTTTTTTATTATTAAATCCCCTTAGAAAACACGAATTGTTTAAATTACCAACACAATAAAATGGTATACTAATGCATCTAATTCACAAAACTTACCGTCAATGAAACTTCCTATACGTTATCAAAAACCTGAATACCTGTTACTTTCCATCGGTTTTATCATGCCTTTAGTTTTTTCTGTTTGGATGGTGTTATTAAATAACTTTGTTATTGAACAAGCCGCCTTTACAGGTAAAGAAATAGGTTTATTACATAGCTTACGTGAAGTGCCTGGCTTTCTTGCTTTTACAGCAATTTATGTACTACTTTTTATTCGAGAACAACGTTTAGCTATAATTGCATTAGGGTTAACTGCATTAGGGGTTGCCGTTACGGGTTTTTTCCCTAACGTAATCGGTTTATATATTACGACGATTATTATGTCGATTGGCTTTCATTATTACGAAACTGTTGTTCAATCATTAACCCTACAATGGATTGATAAAAAAGAAACCCCTCATTTTATGGGAAGAATGCTAGCCATTAAATCAGTCGGTTCTTTGTTAGCCTTTTCAAGCATCTGGTTATTAATGGAAAAGCTTACTGTTAGCTTTAAAACAACTTACTTAATATTTGGCTGTTTAGGTTTAATGTTAACGCTGGTTATTGCAATTTCTTTTAAGCAATTCCCCCATAAAGCAGATCAACATAAGAAAATTATTTTTCGCAAAAGCTATTGGTTATACTACTTGCTAACTTTTTTTAGTGGCGCTAGACGACAAATATTTGTCGTGTTTGCAGGCTTTTTAATGGTTGAAAAATTTCATTATTCTGTTGCAGACATCAGTGCATTATTTTTAATAAACTACGTATTCAACTGGTTATTTGCCGCACGCATAGGGAAACTGATTGGCAAATGGGGTGAACGTAATATTCTTATTGTTGAATATGTTGGGTTAACTGTATTATTTGTTTCATATGGCTTAGTTGATAATGGCAATACTGCTGCGGTATTGTACGTAGTTGATCACTTATTCTTTGCTTTAGCGATTGCGATCAAAACATATTTTCAAAAAATTGCACAACCTAAAGACATAGCCTCTACTGCTGCAGTTAGCTTTACAATTAACCATATAGCAGCCGTTGTTATACCTGCATTATTAGGCATAGTTTGGTTAACAAACAGTAGTTGGGTATTTTATATAGGGGCGAGCTTTGCAGTGTGTTCTTTGCTGCTTTCTTTACTTATTCCTAATCAGCCATCGTTAGGCAATGAAACAAAGCTCAATAAGCAACAAGTAAAAACTCATTAACAACGTTCAGCCGTTTTTAAAAAGTTAATGATTATTTATATCAATAATCATTAACTTTGATTTTTGCTTTTAAGATAAGATAAAAACTCTTCTTCTGGCATAGGTTTAGCGTAATAAAAGCCCTGAACTTCATCACAACCTTGCGCTAATAAATGCTTTTCTTGTTCAACATTCTCAATACCTTCAGCAATAACGGTTAAATTCATTTTTTTACCGAGGTTAATAATCATATCAACCAACATTGATTTATCAGGGTCGGCTATATCATTAACAAAAGAACGATCTATTTTAAGTCTATCAAGCGGCAACTGCTGTAAATAACTTAATGAAGAGTACCCTGTGCCAAAATCATCTAGCGCAATGTTAACGCCATGCTCTTTTAACTTGGTTAATGATTCCACAATAATGTCAGGATCATCCATCAGAATACTTTCTGTTATTTCCAGCTCTAAATTTCTACTGCTAACTTGGTGGATATCTATTTTATCTATAATGGAATCAGCAAACTCTAATCGACGAAATTGAGGTACAGAAACATTAACCGAAATACTAACATCACCAAAACCATGCTGTGTTAATATTTTTAACTGCTCACAGGCTTGATCAATTACCCAGTCACCAATGTCAATAATTAAACCTGAGTATTCAGCTAATGGAATAAAGGTATTAGGTGACACATGCATGCCATTGGGTTGTATCCAACGTAGTAATGCTTCAGCACCAATCACTTTCCCCGTAGTTAAGGATAATTGCGGCTGATACCATAAAGCTAATCTGTTTTCGGCAAAATCGTTTCGTAGTTCACGTATCATGCTTAAACGCCACAACGTTTGCTCTTCAATATCTTTCACGTAATATGCATAAGGTAAGTAATGAGATTCTTTCTTTGCTAAATTTAACGCAATATTTATTTGGTTAAGAACATTAATTCCTCGAGAACCTGCATTCTCTTTTGTACAAAAACCGAAACATACATTTATTGGTAACAAATGTTCGCCTACTTGAAATGGCTGTAAGAATAGCTTGCTCAGAGAATGTTCATTAATTAAGTCTTCATGACCAATAATACCAAACACATCAGCGCCTACTCGGGCAAGTTGACAGCCAGCGTTGATATTTATTAATCGCTCAGCAACAGCATTTAGCAATAGATTACCAATGTCTTGCCCTAGGCCGTCATTAATATCTCGAAAATGTTTGATATCAATCAGGGTAGCCACAGCACAATTCTCTGGTGATTGAGAAAAATCATCTAATAAATTAACAAACTCTAATCGATTAGGTAATTCTGTTAACCAATCTTTAAATGCCGCATGGCTGAGCTTTTGGAAAAGATGTACATTTTCATAACCAATGGCAATATTGCTAAGGAACAATTCAACAAATTGAAGATCTAATGAATTAAAAGGGACAGATAAAGAAGCGTAAATACACGCACGATATTTTCCTCTAGATATAAATAAAACAACATATTTGTCTTCAATAACATGCGCTTGTTTATGAAAGCATACGTTACTCATTCTTGATAAGGCTTCGTGATTTACACTATCAATGGATTGATTTACCATTGACGTTGAAAAGCCATTTTGCCCTATTACATATAAATTTAAATCATCAACATCAGTAATAATACCCTGACCTCTGGCACAAAAAACAGACGTAGAAACTTGATTAAATAATACTTGTAATTGAGCTAGTGCACTATCAACATACTCATGAATATTTTTATACTCTAATAACTGCGCTGTTGATCTGATGATGTTTTCAAGGTTATTTTTACCTTGGTGAATAACAGTGATTTGTTTATATGAACGAATTGCGGCATAAACACTTGTCACTAATTTTCGTCTAGTTAATTCTGTTTTCGTTTTATAATCATTAATATCATAGTTTTTAATGATATCTTCTTCTGGTGCGTAACCTGGCTGGCCAGTTCTTAGCACGATACGAATTTCATGCCTTTGTAATTCATCTCGCACATATTTAATCACATCTAAGCCAGCATGATCAGACTCCATGACAACATCGAGTAATACTAAGGCAATATCACTATTTTCTTCAATTAATTGACAAGTTTGCGCTCCGGAATACGCATGAAGGTATTCCAGCTTCCTACCAAGTACCGTTAATTCAGATAATGCTAACTGAGTAACTGAATGAATATCAGTATCATCATCTGCAATTAATATTTTCCATGTTTCCCCTTTATACCCTTCAATAGCTTGGTCATCGTCACTATCATCAATAAAAAGAAAATCATCCTCTAAATTATCGGTATCTGTCATACTTGCCTCTATCAACGATCAATAATAAATTTACCTTGCGTTGAAAATTCAGTTTTTAACTTTATTCATTCTGTAATTATCTTCTTATAATATAAAGACTACACGCCGTTAAACACAAGAATTGACACTATTTGTAAATGATTAATTAGTTAATAATATATAAATAAATTAATCACTGTCTAGATTTAACTATAAATGATATTTACTTCTTTTAGCAACCAAACATAGCGCATATTTTTATTTAATTAAAAAATAAGATATTGAATTAAATAATATTTCTATTTAAATAAAATACTGAACAAAAAGCCAACAATAAAATAAACCTATTTCAATTTGTTATTATCACTTTATATACATAAAATAAAGCTAATACAAAACTCGCTTAGTCAAATTCATAAAGTACTTATATG
>JALZUE010000193.1 GCA_023301705.1 Alteromonadaceae bacterium
CCCCGGCCATGTTCCGATGAACAAGATTAAAATCAATATGGATAAGCAGCTAAAGGAATGTCACGAAGCGCCGTTTTATACGCTCGGCCCGCTGACCACTGATATCGCCCCCGGCTATGACCATATTACATCGGGCATTGGCGCGGCGATGATTGGCTGGTTCGGCACGTCTATGCTTTGCTATGTCACACCCAAAGAGCATCTGGGATTGCCTGACCGTGACGATGTTAAAGTCGGCGTGATTACCTATAAGCTCGCGGCACATGCGGCGGATTTGGCCAAGGGGCATCCCGCCGCGCAGCTTAGAGACGACGCGCTATCACGCGCACGTTTTGAGTTCCGCTGGGAAGATCAATTCAACCTCTCCCTCGACCCCGAAACCGCCAAGAGCTTCCATGACCAGACGCTCCCCAAAGACGCACATAAAGTCGCCCATTTCTGCTCCATGTGCGGGCCAAAGTTCTGCTCTATGAAAATCACACAGGACGTGCGCGACTACGCTGACGGGTTATCTGATAACGAGAAACAAGCCCTCTACCCCGTCGAAGCCCAAGAAGGCATGGATGAGATGAGCGAAAAGTTCAAGGATATGGGCGGCCAGATTTATTTGAATGCTAAGGGTGAAGTTCGGGAGCCTATTGATTAAGGGGCGCAGGGTTTTATTTAGTAGCCTTTGTTACTACTCAAATAAAAAAAACTGCATGAACCTCATGCAGTTTCTAAACTTAACTTGGCATTAAAATAATACGACTTGAAATTTAATTGTATTGCTCAAGAGCCTCTGTAGGAAAGGAAGAGTGAAGTTTTTCAAGTAAGACTGAAGCCATTTTTTCAGTCGGAGTGTAATGCCCTTTGGACCATCCAATGATTACTGATCGGCTAACACGTAGCTTATCTGCTATATTCACAGGAGCTTCACCGCCTGCTAATAGATTGGACAAGTCAGCTTTAAGCTGTTTTGTGTTTTGTAATTCTGAGTATGACATCAGATCCTCCAAAGTGTTAACAAAAAGTTAACAAGTGCAATGCAAATAGTAAACCATTATACAAATTTTTTTTAAGAAAAGGTTTCCAATTACAGTTAATTATATGTAATTGCCTTTTTTTATCGTGCTACATAGGGTTGGGTTTAGTTTTGTCAACAAGTAACGTTTTGCATGCACGCTTATTAGAAGTCGATTCTTCTCGATTTGATGATGTCATATCCTTTTTTGAAGCGGAGGCTCGTGATGGTGTTGCTGATAGGTCAAATTGGGAATTAAATTACGCTATCGAAAACCAATCATTCTTTTGTGTTACCTTAGAAGATACGGATGAAATTATTGCTGTTTCTGGTATCTGGGCTTACCCGCATGTCAATTCAAGCGATTGGACTGCTAAAGACCCGCAAACATTAGATTTAGATATTCCCAGAGCTCATGAGTTAGGGGGGAGTTTAGTTGCTAAACGTTTTCAAGGGTTCAGTTTGCAAAAAGTATTTTTAAGCGCACGAATGGCATTTGTTAGATACTACATCATCGGAAATAGTGATGGAAACACAAGTGACACACTTGGGAACATATCAATTGCCGTTACAAAAAAAGAACAGGAGGGTAAACGCTCGTTACGAAATATTGAGGCAATAGGTTTTTCGCAGACCGATGATGTTTCGAAAATTCACTGTGATTTATATTATCTATGTTTGAATGGTTGTGATGATGAAAAATTAGCAAAATTGAAACGTACAAAATCATGTCCTTGTTACAATTTTTACACTGCGACATTTGATGATTACTTGGCACAGTCTTGGGTGTTTAGTAAAAGTCAAAATTGGTTTTTAACACGACAAAAGACTTATAGGCGAAGCAATGGTGAAATGGGAGAGAGCGATTCTACACGTTTGCTATTGAAAAACGACACTGGCTTATATGAAAACATTAGTAAAATTCCTGATATTTTTTAAAATAACTAGTACTCTTACCAAAGCTACTCGATTGAAATATTTTTCAATCGGTCATTACCGCGTAGGTGGTAATCCATCACTGAATTTGTCGTCTTTTGAGGGTGCTGGAGATGGATTTGCCGTCTTCACGGCAATGACACGGTATGAGAGGGCGTGACTTAAGGCATGACCGCTAGGCGTCATAGTCTAGTTTTATCTCTTTCCAGTCGGGATTGTTTTTGCGGTCTATTTTCCATTGACGTTTATATTTCTTCATGTGTTTTTCGTGGGTGATTGCGTAGTCGATGCTCTCAAAATGTTCATACCAGACGAGGTGCATTTTGCCGTAGGGGCTGTGAAACTTTTATTACTTGGTGCGTGGTGCCGTTCGAGTCTGTGGTGCAGGTCGTTTGTGACGCCTAGGTAAATCGTGCCATTTTTACGGTTGGCGAGTAGGTAAACGTAACCTTGTTTCATGGGGGCAGGGTAAGCCCGCTTATGACGAGCTGCAAGATTTAATGCGCTTTACGGATTTTTAGCCTTTCCTGTATTACGCTTAGCTACGCCCTTAAGGACACACCCATGACCAAACCCGCTACCCGTATCACCGCTATTCTCGGCGCTCTCATCCTGATCATCACGGCGGTGTTTCATATCAGCGCTATGCCTGCGGTTAAGACCGTTACCGCCGCGGTTGAGCCTGCGTTTTATAAGTCAGGCCTTATCGGTATGTGGATCTTACCTGCTGTGCATTGGCTGTTTATTGCCTGCGGTTCTGTGGGGTTATCTCGTTACCGGTCCCGCTCTTGCGCGGCTATTTTGATGAGCTTTGGCGTCTGGGTTATCGTCGACTCGCTGATTACATTTATGCATGTTGGGGCGTTTGTGGGTGTTTATATGCTGGGGCTGGCGGGGCTTTTATTGCTCGCCTCGGGTTACATGCTGCGTAAAGATATGATGCGTGATGCGAAATAGGCCAGAATCTTAGGACTCATTACGCCCTTGCAATCGCGTTCTAAAGCGCCCATATGCCTTCCATCGATTTAAGGCCGAACAATCTGGCTTACTATCCGTTGACGTCCCCCGTCCAAAAGGGGCCCGAAAAACGGA
>JALZUE010000194.1 GCA_023301705.1 Alteromonadaceae bacterium
CGCGCCACTATGTCGACGAGCTACAAGAACTGCTGGGTGAAGATAATATCAATAAGGGTGAGAAAGATGGTGAAGACTTGAGTGGCTTCTCTGAAGAGGCGATAGCTTCTAGTTTAAGAGGTAAAATTTTTGATAGTAGTATTACGGCCGTCTTGATTTCCCCTAATATGAAGAATTTATGGGAGCCAGAGAATGAACAATGGATTCCTTGGGAAATTTCATATTCTTTGAAGCGGTATACAAGAGAGGGCCGCACTAGCGATTCGAATGGAGTGCTTGCAGTTGTGTTACCTGATGTAAACGGTTCGTATGAGTATTTCATTGAGCATAAAGTTTGCTGTTGCTGTAATTATACTCTCTTAAAAACAGACAGGCTGTTTGGTATTCTTCGAGATAACATGTTCAATGTTAAGGATCGAAACGAGGTGGACTGTAACTCAGGGCAAGTTATTTTGCGGGGTCATTCTTCTTACATTAGCTCGGTGAAGTGGGAGGACTTCATTAAAGATACAGAAACGTATTTGGATATAGCTGGAGATATAAGGGATAACCGAGAGGATTATAATGTGAGCAAACTTAATAAATAGAAAAGATGACAGAATTAGAAAATAAAAACCTCCATAAAGAAATAGACCTTATCCAAGACTGCATAAAAAGGATGGCGAGTAATTCCTTTTTATTAAAAGGGTGGGCTATTTCACTGGTAACTGTAGTTCTTGCTTTATCTGCAAAGCAAGTGAATCCCTATTTTCTGGGATTTGTAGTGCTAGTGCCTCTTGTTACTTTTTGGTATTTAGACGCTTTCTTTTTGTTTACGGAAAAAATGTATCGAGAGATGTATAATTGGGTGATTCAAGGACGCCCAGAAGGGAATACGAAAAAATTGTATGATCTCAATCCTCACCGATTCAAAGATCAATTGAAGGTGAAAAATAAAAAGAAACCTCAAGAAGAGTGGAAGCAAGAAAGCGAATGGACTGTGATGTGGTCTAAGACACTCAGATGTTTCTACCTTACACCTATTTGCTTGGTGACCTTATCACTACTTGTTTATTTTTTGACGCAGGATTTTTCAAAGCTAACGAGCACAAAAGTGCCTAAGCAGGTGCAATCTTGGCCTCAAAAGGAGTTAGTTACTAAAAACGATCAGGTAGATCAAATTAAGGTAGAAGCTCCAAAGAGTCTCCCAACTGACAAAGCTACTGGGAAACAAGTGAAACCTATTTTGAAATAATGTCCAAATCCCAGAATCTCGGTAGGAAGGAGTCGTGTAAGGATGGCTACCACGGGACTAAAAAGAGAGGGGTCTGGTTGGTGAAAAAGTAAGAATAATGAAAACGGTTAGAGAAATACTAGAAGAATTAAACGTATTAGATGAGCACGCTCGTCTGGAGGCGAAGAGTTGTGGCAATGCGCTAGGGGAGTCGTTTTTTGAAAGTGTTTGTGGATTCTCCAATGAGCCCGATTGTGACGGAGGGACATTAGTGCTAGGGGTTTCACGAGTAGAGGATGATTTTTTCTCCGCTTACGAGGTGTGTGGAGTATCGCAGGTAGACAAAATCACTAATGATATAATTACAGGTTGTGCTGAGAGGTACAATCATCCAGTACGGCCTGAAATTGAGAGCGAAGAGTATGAAGGTAAAGTGGTGGTAAAGGTTCGTATTGCGGAGCTCTCACCAGCGCAAAAGCCCTTGTACTTTAAGAAGAAAGGATTACCCCAAGGAGCATACCGCAGAACGGCCTCAGGGGATGTGAAGTGTAATGAAGATGATCTAGCCTTGTTTTTCGGAGGGCGATCAAAAGAGCGGTTCGAGTTAACTATGGTGGCTGGGACAAGTCTCAGAGATATAGATCCAGAGGCCATTGCGCATTACCGCAAACTGAGTCTGAAGGTGAAACCTGAATCTGAAATTAGAGATTGGGAAGATGAAGAGTTGTTAGAGGCAGTATCTGCCGTGAAATGGGAAAAGGGAGGGCTCCAACCTACTTTATTAGGTTTATTACTCTTCGGCACGAGGCAGGCTTACCGCAGAGAGTTACCGACGGTAAAGATTGATTACATCCGAGTCCCCAGTAATGAATGGGTAGCGAATCCAGCAGAGCGTTTTACGTCGACAAATGATATACGAGGGCCGTTACTCCAAACAGTAGAGCGAGCGGTGGTAGCGATTATGGATGATCTCCCCAAGGGATTTTCCCTAGCGGATGGTCAAATTCAAGCCGATACTCCAACCCTGCCATCACAGGTAATACGAGAAGCGGTAGTAAATGCGGTGATGCACCGGTCTTACCGAGAGCATCGCCCGACACAGATTATCCGTTACACGAATCGGGTTGAGATTTCTAATGCTGGTTATTCATTAAAAAACGAGGATAGGTTAGGCCAACCTGGTTCTGAGCTAAGAAATCCAAGTTTATCTGAGGTGTTTTTTGAAACAAACACGGCGGAACGAAAGGGCAGTGGGATAAGGGTAATGCGTAAAATGATGGTAGCGGCGGGATTCAGTCCTCCCACCTTTGAGTCTAACCGTGACGATAATACCTTTACGATCCGTTTTCTGCTGCAACATTTCTTAAACCAGTCTGATTTAGAATGGCTGGCAAGAATCCGTAAGGATTTATCCGAAAACCAGAAAGTAGCGCTGATTTTCCTAAGAGAACAGAGGGCTATAGATAACCGTAGTTTACGCCAGTTAACGGATTGCGATATATTACAAGCTAGCCAGGAGTTGAGAAAGCTGCGGGATATGAAGCTGGTGATTCTAAAAGGTAAAGGTACGGCAACGTATTATGTCCCAGGGCTACTGTTTCCTGAGCATGGGTCTGAAAATGAAAGCCATGGGTCTGAAAGTGAAAGGCATGGGTCTGAAAGTGAAAGGCATGGGTCTGAAAGTGAAAGGCATGGGTCTGAAAGTGAAGCGGAACAGGTACCGATGAGCGCAGAATTGGTGGCTGAATTAGAATTGATAACAAAGCAATCAAGGGGGGGCGATGTTGTACGTGTGGTATTACAGCTATGTGCATGGCGTACTCTGACCGCCGCGGAGATCGCTAGTTATTTAAAGAGAACAGACACAAAGGCGCTGAAGCGAAATTATCTATCCGATTTAATTAGTCAGGAAAAATTGTCATATCTGTATCCCGATATGGAAAAGCATCCGAATCAGGCGTATTTGGTGCCAAAAAAGTGAGCGTTGAGGAGAGATATTAGCAACGAATAAAGATGAAAGAAGAATTTGAGAT
>JALZUE010000195.1 GCA_023301705.1 Alteromonadaceae bacterium
GCTTCTTGCGCGGCTGCAGTATCAGACTCTCTATTTTGTGTTTCCCAAGTAAAGCCCGTTTTCATGTAGGTAAATTCAACGCCAACACTTTCTAATAAGTTACGCTCTCCACACTCCCAACCGCCTTTAATAAACTGTACTACGGCTGCTTTCATGCCATGACCAACAGCGCGTGTAACTACGCCAAAGCCTGATGTTGATTTGCCTTTGCCATTACCCGTAATGACTTGAAAAACACCCTGCTCTGTTTGTGCTTTAGCTATGCGTTCATCAACCTTTTCTTTTAGACGTTGTTGACGCTCTTGATGTTTATCATGTTTGGTTTTTGTGTTTTTTTCAGTGTTTTGTTGAATGCTTTGTTCGGTGTTATCAATAGTATCTTTTTTATCTGTCATGGTTATTCCACTGTTATCATATTCGTTTTAATGTGATTCATATGTCATTAATGCTGCTTAATGATTGCTACAAGTTGTTCTATGTTTATGTGCTCTTTACACATTGTTGCCAATTGGTTTAGCTGCTGCTCTCGGTGTTTATTTAAATCAATTAATTGATCGAAATGTTGCGCTGGTTTAACCCAGTGTAAAATTAATTCAGTGGCTTGAACAGAATCAAATAAACCGTGTAAATAGGTACCTATAACTTGATTATCAACTGAGACAACACCGTCATAAGTCTTTTTATCAACGTCATTAAACTGAATTAGAGCGGCTAAATTCTCACTGTTAACTCGAGTCGTAATACCGCAATGAATTTCGTAACCTTCAACATCACTTTCTTGCTGTGCAAGTGACATAGTACCTGTAACTTTGTTTAACGTTTTATTTGCGGTTAATTCGGTTGTTATTGGCAGTAACCCTAAACCATCAATACATTCAAGTGATGACTCTATCGCCAGCGGATCAAATACTTTCTCGCCTAACATTTGATAACCGCCACAAATACCTAAAACTTTACCGCCATAGCGACAATGTTGCTGTATTTGGGCTTGCCAGCCCTGTGATTTAAGAAACAATAAATCAGAGATAACATTCTTACTACCTGGCAGCACAATAAGATCACATGAAGGTATATTTTCACCCACGCGCACATACGTTACATCAACTTGAGGATTTAAACGTAAACTATCAAAATCGGTATGGTTACTAATATGTGGCACGAGTAAAACACAAATTTTACACAGGTTTTCAGCCTCATCATTAATAATGTTTTTAACGGCAATGGCATCTTCTGCATCTAACGCTAAGTCATGCAAATAAGGTAAAACACCAAGTACTGGCTTGCCAGTTTCTTGCTCTAACCAATCAAGACCTGATTGCAACAAGGCAATATCACCACGAAAACGGTTAATAACAAAGCCTTTTACGCGCGCTTGTTCTGTTTCACTTAACAATGCTAATGTGCCAACTAAATGCGCAAAAACACCGCCTTTATCTATGTCGGCAATAATAATAACAGGGCAATCAACCGCTTCTGCATAACCCATATTAGCAATGTCGTTTTCTCTTAAATTAATTTCAGCAGGGCTTCCAGCACCTTCTACAATGAGCAAATCGAATTCGCTAATTAAACGTTGATGTGATTCAAGTACGGCGTTCATCGCGACTTTTTTATAATCGTGATACTTAGAAGCTTCCATATTATCAATAGCATGGCCATGAATAATCACTTGCGCACCCGTATCACTATTTGGTTTGAGTAATATAGGATTAAAATCAACACGCGCAGGTACTCTAGCGGCAATCGCTTGTAAGGCTTGTGCTCGACCTATTTCACCACCGTCTTCTGTTACCGCACTATTCAATGCCATATTTTGTGGTTTAAAAGGCGCAACGCTGTAACCTAAATCTACCATTGCACGGCATAGCCCAGCAACTAGTGTACTTTTGCCAGCATCTGATGTTGTTCCTTGTACCATCAAGGTATTATTACTATGAGTGTTAATAAGCATACTCTTTAAAGATTGAAATAAATGTTAACGATTACGTCACTGGTTTTATTGTTTATGTAGCTGACTTCATGGTTAATGGTAAGCCAGCCATCACAAAATCAACCTGTGTTGCAAGTTCAGCAATTTCTTGGTGTAACCAACCAGATTGATCAACAAATTCTCTTGATAACTGCCCCATTGGTACTATGCCATGGCCAACTTCATTACTGACTAAAATAATACGACCTTTGAACTGATGTAATGCTTCAATAAAATGGTTCTTCTCTTGTAACCAATAAGTTAAATTTTCACTCATATCGGTTGCTTCATTTTGAGTTACTTTGCATAAGCAATTCGTTAACCAGAGTGTTAAGCAATCAACTAATAAACATATATTCGCACTATTCTCTGATGCATTAATGTTTTCAATTGCTTCACCCAGTTGAAGCTCACTTTCAATAACACGCCAATGATTGGGTCGTTGATTTTTATGATGTAATATACGCTCAGCCATTTCACTGTCGCCCGCTCTTGCAGTCGCAATGTAAACAACCTGTTCATTCGATTGCTTAGCCATTTTCTCTGCTAAACGGCTTTTACCTGA
>JALZUE010000196.1 GCA_023301705.1 Alteromonadaceae bacterium
TTTTTAATAGCAACAAAGAGACTCTTTTTAACAAGCGTTAAATATGGGCAAAAATTTGAAATCAACTAAACCCACTATCATCACAATCTCAGGCCCTTCAGCTTCGGGTAAAACTCTTTTTGCACAAACAATTCATGATGAACTAATTGAAGAATTAGGTGAAGATGGCATTTCAATTATTTATGAAGACGCTTATTACCGAAGCCAATCTCATTTACCTCTTCATGAACGTGAATTAACAAACTATGATCATCCTGACGCTTTTGAGCATGATTTATTATCAAAACACTTATCAGAATTATCTGAAAATAAAACAATACATAGCCCTATGTATTGTTATAAAACGCATACTAGAACAGAAGAAACCAAAAAGTTTTCTCCAACTAAAATTATTTTAGTAGAAGGTATTTTATTACTTTCTAATAAAAAGCTCAGAGAACAATTTGATATTAAAGTGTATATGGACACCCCTCTTGATATTTGTTTAGTTCGACGTATTCAACGCGATATTATTGAGCGCAGTAGAAGTGTTGAATCAATTACTAATCAATATTTAGAAACAGTTAGGCCTATGTATCATGAGTTTATTGCTCCTTCAAAAGCATGGGCTGATATTGTTATTACACAAGGTGGTAAGAACAGAATGGCTATTGAAGTATTAAAAGCCAAAATTCGTCAACTATCTAAATCCCACTCTCAAGAATAATTACAGAGGTTCACATGGCATTGGTTGATCTAAGAGGCATTATCGGTATTTTTGTTTTATTAGCAATTGCCTACGCTTTATCGAGTAACAGAAAAGCAATTAATTATCGCACTGTTGGTTTAGCTTTCGTATTACAACTATTACTCGGCGCTTTTGTACTTTATGTACCTTTTGGCAAAGATGTGCTCATTGCAATGACTAATGGTGTGCAAAGTGTTATTGATAGCGCGAAAGTAGGCATCAATTTCTTATTTGGCGGTTTAGGCACTGATGCCATGTTTTCAAACGGCGTAGGCTTTGTTTTTGCTGTTCGTGTATTGCCTAATATAATATTCTTTTCATCCTTAATTGCTGTACTGTATTACCTGGGTATTATGCAGTGGGTCATAAAAATTATTGGTGGCGGCTTAAAAAAACTATTAGGCACAAGTAAACCCGAATCGCTTTCTGCAACAGCAAATATTTTTGTTGGCCAAACTGAAGCACCTCTCATTGTACGTCCTTACATAGCAACAATGACAAAATCAGAATTATTTGCAGTAATGGTAGGAGGCTTAGCATCGGTAGCAGGTTCTATTTTAGCTGGTTATGCAGGTTTAGGTATTGAATTAAAGTATCTAATTGCAGCTTCGTTTATGGCTGCTCCTGGTGGTTTATTAATGGCTAAAATAATTTACCCTGAAACAGAAAGCCATAATATAAAACAAGAAGCCATTGATTTTGACAAAGAAAATAAACCAACAAATGTTATTGATGCAGCCGCATCTGGCGCAGCATCAGGTTTAAAGTTAGCGGTTAATGTAGGTGCTATGCTACTTGCCTTTATTGCGTTAATTGCCTTATTAAATACTATTGTTGGTGGTGTTGGTAATATATTAGGTTATGAAGACATTACAATTGAGCTGATATTAGGTTATATATTTGCACCTTTAGCTTTTATAATTGGTGTCCCTTCTAATGAAATACTACAAGCAGGTGGTTTTATAGGCCAAAAGGTCGTTGTTAATGAGTTTTTTGCTTACGTTAACTTTGTTGAAATTAAAGCCTCTTTAACTCCTGTAACACAAGCTATTGTCACTTTCGCTCTATGTGGTTTTGCCAACTTATCGTCTATTGCCATTTTATTAGGTGGCATAGGCTCTATGGCACCAAGCCGTAGAAAAGACATTGCTGAATTAGGTTTACGTGCAATGTACGCTGCAACATTAGCGAATTTAATGAGCGCTGCAATTGCCGGCGTATTTTTATCATTATAGGAAATTAAATTTTATGTCTTCATTAAAGAAAATAGCCTTACAAGCACTTCAATTAATTGATTTAACGAGTTTAACGAATACCGAAACTGATCAAGATATTATTCGTTTATGTCAGCAAGCAAATTCACCTGCTGGCACTACTGCTGCAATTTGTATTTTTCCTCGGTTTATTCCTTTAGCGAAAAAAGTACTAAAAGCACAAGAAACACCGCATATTAAAATAGCAACGGTAGTAAATTTTCCAGAAGGTAATGATGATATAACGATTGCACTAGCAGAAACTCAAGCCGCTATTGCATATGGCGCTGATGAGGTTGATTTAGTGTTTCCCTACCGTGCATTAATGAGTGGAAATACAACCATTGGCTTTGATATGGTAAAAGTATGTAAACAAGCATGTGGTGATTTAACTAAACTTAAAGTTATTATTGAAAGTGGTGAATTAAAATCAGATATTTTAATTCAAAAGGCAAGTGAAATAGCGATTAATGCTGGAGCTGATTTCATTAAAACATCAACAGGTAAAGTAGCCGTAAATGCAACACCTGAAGCGGCTAGCATTATGCTAAATGTCATCAAAAATAAAAACCTCAATGTAGGCTTTAAAGCTGCAGGAGGAGTAAAAAGTACTGAAGATGCTGACGTATATTTAACGTTAGCAAATAATATTTTAGGTAACGACTGGTTAGATAAAAATCATTTTCGTTTTGGTGCTAGTAGCTTATTAGCAAACTTGTTAATAACTCTTGATCATAAAACAGTAAAGCCTGATGCTTCTAGTTATTAGTAAGGATATTTATCATTTTATTTTCACATAACTATCATTAAGAATATGGCTCAACTTTATTTTTATTATTCAACAATGAATGCGGGTAAATCTACACATTTACTACAGTCATCATATAATTATCAAGAACGTGGTTTAACGACCGCTATTTATACTGCAAAAATTGATAAACGCTTTACTCAAGGTAAAGTAGCGTCTCGATTAGGTATAGACACTGATGCTTTTTTATTTGACGATGATAACCACTTATTTAATGAAATACTCGAAAAGCATGAAGTCAAAAAACTTGATTGTGTGCTCGTTGATGAAGCCCAATTTCTGACAACAAAGCAAGTTAAGCAACTAACTGATGTGGTTGATTCATTGCATATCCCTGTACTTGCCTACGGTATTAGAACTGACTTTTTAGGACAAACATTTTCAGGTAGTGCCGCATTACTCGCTTGGGCAGATAAACTCATTGAGCTTAAAACTATCTGTCACTGCGGTCGAAAAGCTAATTTTGTTATTAGGCAAGATGAACATGGTGTTGCATTACGTAAAGGTGAGCAAGTAGAAGTAGGTGGGAATGAACGCTATGAACCACTATGCCGAGCTCACTTTAAAAAGCTAGTCTGGTAAAAACATTATCAAATAGCTATTTCCATACACTTTATTATTATAATATTAATATAGTTCACAACGTTAATCATGCCATTTAAGGATGAATCATGTCTGTTTTTGAAAGTTCACACCCACTTGTTAAACATAAAATTAGCTTACTTCGTGATAATGATATATCGGTTAAAAAATTCCGAGAGTTAACAAAAGAGGTATCAACGTTATTAATGGTAGATGCTACACAAAACTTAGCATTAGAGCATAAGCCATTAACGTGTTGGTCAGGTGATATTTCAGTACCTATGCTCGCAGAAAAACAGCCAACGTTAGTTCCTATTTTACGAGCCGGCTTAGGTATGCTTGAGGGGGCATTAACCATTGTTCCTTGTGCAAAAATAAGTGTTGTAGGCTTACAACGTAATGAAGAAACCCTTCAACCCGAAACATATTATGAAAATATTATTCCAGACATTAAAGATAGAACAGCAATTATTATTGATCCTATGTTAGCTACAGGTGGTAGCGCACTTGCAACCATAGACTTATTAAAGAAATCAGGGTGTAGTAAAATTATCGCTTTATTTTTAGTTGCTGCTCCTGAAGGCATTAATCTATTACAATCAGCTCACCCTGATGTAAATCTAACCATTGGTTGTATTGATGATAAATTAAACGAACAAGGTTATATTTTACCTGGGCTTGGTGATGCTGGTGATAAAATTTTTGGCACCTTATTTTCTTAGCAATAATATTATATAGCGCTGATCATAAGGCAATAAAAAAGCATCTAATGTAGATGCTTTTAAAAGTGTTAATAACGTCTAACTATATATTACAGGGGGTTGCTCTGGCTCTTCTTCTGTATATATGACAGCTTGGTTATATTCATTACTTGCTAATATAGCAGCCTGAGCATCTTTTGCATGAACACGTGCAATCACATCACCCGCTTGAACTTTTTCACCTAAAGGTAAAATATGATCGAAACCAACACTGTGATCTACATATTGTTCAGGAGACGTTCTACCACCACCTAAACCAACAACAGACATACCAATATCTCGGGTATTTACTTGTGCTAAGTAACCTGATTTTTGAGCTTTGATGTCAACAATAGTTGTTGCTACTTGCATTGATTCCCAAGGTTTTTCCATAAAACTATTTGAACCACCCAGCGCACTTACCATCTTAGCAAAAATATCAGCCGCTTTACCTGATGCTAATACTTGTTCAATATGAACTTGCGCTGTTTCATCATCTTTCGCTAAACCTGAGTTTACTAACATAGCACTCGCTAAGGCAGTAACTACTTGATGCAAACGTGGCTCTCGGTACTCACCCGTTAAGTATTTCACTGTTTCATACATTTCAACGGCATTACCAGCACTATTACCCAAGACTTGATTCATATCAGTAATAATAGCTTGGGTTTTTACACCTGCACCGATTGCCACACTTGAAATACTATCGGCAAGCGCTTGAGCATCTGCTAACGATGTCATCATCGCACCATTGCCCACCTTTACATCCATGATCAATGTATCAAGCCCTGCAGCTAGCTTTTTAGATAAAATAGACGCAGTAATAAGAGGAATTGATTCAACGGTAGCAGTTACATCTCGAATGCTATACAAACGCTTGTCTGCTGGTGCTAAGTTATCGGTTTGAGAAATAATAGCTACGCCAACATTTTTCACAACACGCTTAAACTCACTAATCGTCGGCTTTATATTAAACCCGGCAATACTTTCAAGTTTGTCTGATGTTCCGCCTGTGTGCCCTAATCCTCGTCCAGAAATCATAGGTACATAACCACCACATGCGGCAACAATAGCTGCCAACATAAAACTGACTTTATCACCTACCCCACCTGTAGAATGCTTATCAACAATGGGCCCATCAAATCCTTGCCACGTTAATACATCACCAGAATTCATCATTGCTTTTGTTAATGCGACCTTTTCATCAACTAATAAGCCATGATGAAAAATAGCCATTGCCATGGCGCCTACTTGACTATCTGAAAAGTCACCTGTGACTAACCCATTTACGAATTGCTGAATTTCTTGTGGGTTTAATGATTGTCCATTACGTTTATTACGAATAATTTCTTGCGGTAAGATCATGAAAAAAACCTTATTTTTCTAATAAATATTGAGGAGTAAATGCATCGGGTAGTAATTCTTTCACAGACCATAATTTTTGCTGATTTAAGTGATTACTCGCGATAACTGAAGCATGAGGCGAAAAAAATTCAGCAATCACTTGTCGGCATGCTCCGCACGGAGGTGTTAATTGCTCTTGTTCTGTGTAAATAACAATAAATTCAAAGCTTTTTTGACCATTTACTACTGCATGATTAATACAGTTACGTTCTGCGCATTGTGTTAAACCATAAGACGCATTTTCAACATTACAGCCTTTAACAATGTCACCATCTACAGTTAATGCAGCCGCTCCTACATGAAAATTACTATAAGGGGCATAGGCATTGCGATACGCTTTTTTTGCCTCAACGATAACTCCTTTTAATAACTCTTCATTAATTGTACTGTTTTGACTTTTAGATTTTGATTCTTCCATTTTTAATCCTATCTAATTTTTTTAAATTATATTTTTATATGAATAAAAAAGGCTGCAAATAAGCAGCCTTTTACTTAAATTTTTACAATGTAAAAATAAGAGTCATTAAAAGTTATAACTAACACCTAAACGGATTTCCCATAAAGACGCTTCATTTACAATATCTTGCTCTGTGTTACCTTCGATAAAGCTTTCGAATACATATTGATTTTGATCATTAATAGATGCACTCACAATATCATTACCAACAAAAGAGCCTTCTTTAAATACACCCCAGTCATCGTTAAGTAAGTTGCCAACATTTTTAATTGTTAACGACAATGCACCACTATGCCCTTCAGCAAAGCCAGGAATATCTTGCGTAAACTTCAAGTCAAATGTTGTCCACCAATCGGCATTATGTTCATTACGTTCTTGAATTCTACCACGAGATAATCCTTCACTATCAATAAAGCTATTAAAAGCATCTAAGTCAAAACCATCTGCATAAACAACAGTCGCATCATCTAACGTTGGTACATATAATAACTGACGTGAACCGTTAAAGTTGTTATCACCGAAAGTATCACGATCTGAACGACTAAATGTATAAGAGAACGGGCTACCTTCACTCGCTTGACCAAATAAAGTAATGTTTGTATTTAAGCCTGAAATAAACTCTTTATCGTACGATAACGTTAACGTAAAGCGATGTGGTATTTCAAAATCAGACGTAGCAAGTTCAGGATCTAAAGGGTTCGTTGTTGCAACATTACCAAAATTAGAACCTGAAACAGAACTTGTTGTTGGGTTCACATCTTCTGATGAAATATATGAATAACCCACACTAACATTTAAGCCAAAATCAAATTCTTTATTAGCGCCTAATGTAATAATAGTTGATTTACCGTCTCTATCACTATTTGTTAAAAGGTACTCATTTGAACGACCCGCAACACTTGCTTCTAATATTGGGCGTCCGTCAGGTGCAAAACGACCAGATTCTTGTAAGGCTAAGTCAGTAAAGGTTGCTGAATCTTTTTTGCGGTTATGTAATACATCTGCAGAAAAAGTATAGCCACTGTCAGTTACATACGTACCACCAATAGAGTATTTCCATTCAGATGGTAAATCAAAATCTGGATCTACAGCATTTACATCACCATCACCGCCTTCGATTGGGGTATTAGCTACTGCATCAAATTGTGATTGTAATGGTTCAAAAATAGGTCTTCCATTATTTGCTATATCTGCCGTTAATATATTCACGCCAAAATCACGTTCTTGTATATTAACTAAACCATCATTAGAAAATGAGTTAGATAACCAAACATTTGGGTTACCACCTGAGTATAAGCCTACACCCGCTCTAACAGTTAAGTTATCATCTACTGTCCAATTAAAACCAACACGCGGCTGTATTAAGTCAATGCCGTCAAATGTTTCATTGTTTGCAAAGCCATAACGATCTTGGAAATTTTGATTAAAACGAGGCTCATCATCACTTGTGAAAAAATCGTAGCGTAAACCAAAAGTTAATGTTGCATCAATACTATATAGCGCATATTCATCTTGTATAAAGAATGTATTTACATCATAGGTAAACTCTTGACTCGCATCTGAAGGGTTACTAGTACCAGCAGCATTACCATATTCAACACGAGCGGCAAAACCAGATTCAAAGTCTTCAATAGAGTTGAATCTATATTCACCTTCGGTATGTTGAACAAATAAGTTAAATGCCGTTAAACGCTCAAGTTCATAACCGGCACTAATAATATGATCGCCAAGGTAGTAATCGGCAGATGCTCTAAACGTGATGTTTTCCCAGTTTAATTCATTTGATTGACGAGAATCATCAGGCCCTATAAATACATCAGTACCATTTACGTTAATTCGTACTTCACCAAACCCACTGTCTGCGTCTAACGATTCTTGTCTATTATCTAATTCTATTCTGCCAATACTTAAATGCGTAGATAAATTACCTGACCAATCTGAAAAAAGTGAAACGACGTAAGATTTCAACTCAGCACCACTTTCATAAAAGTGACTATCTAAAGTAACGTCTGAATCATCTGATTGACGTAATTCAAAGCCATCATTGTAGTTGTATACAAAACTTGCACGATGATCATCATTAATGTTCCAATCAAATTTCACTAACAATTTTTCATCGTCAACAGGTAAACTACCTGGAGTACCACCTGCATCATAACCATATACGCGATCTGATATTTCAACAATTCTATCAATATCAGCTTGAGTTACCGGGCCATCTTCACCTAAACCTGGGAATTGAAATATTTCTGCGCCTTCTAATTTTTCATAAGAAGCAAAAACAAAAAGCTTATCTTTAATAAGAGGAAAGCCAATATGCGCACCATAGCGTTTTTCAGTAAAGTTACCTGTAGGTACATCAACACCTTCTATACTGTCACCAGTAAATGAGTCACTCGTAAAATCGTAAAATAAGCCACCTTTTACTTCGTTACCGCCTGATTTAGTTACTGCATTAATATTACAAGCAGTAAAACTACCAAACCTAGCACCAAAAGGAGCTAACTCAACAGAAATCTGATCTAAAGAATCAAACGAAAATGGTACTCGCGTGGTAGGAAAACCACTCGTATTAAGACCAAAATTATCGTTAAGCCTTACACCATCAAGCGTTAAACTATTAAAGCGTGGGTTACCACCACCACACACAATGGCATCATTATTACTTTCATCAATAAAAATACGAGAATCTGTACGAATAATATCTTTAATATCACGGTTAATTGCAGGTAATTTAGCTAAATCATCAGCATCAAAATGAGCGGCCTGACTAGAGCTACCAGCAAAAGCAGCAATAGGGCTAGCCGTTACCTGAATAGATTCAATTTCGCGTTGCGCTTCTAAAGCGACATTAACAGGATAAGTATCACCCAGTGTTAAAAATACATTTTCTAACTCTGTATCTAAAAAAGTATCTGAATCAACAATAATTTTATAAGGCCCGCCAACACGTAAACCTTTCGCGGTAAATAAACCTGAATTATTGGCAACAGCAGTTTTAGTTGTACCTGATGGTACATGAATAATTTTAATTTTAGTGCCTACAGCACCATTACCTTGTGGCCCTGTAATTTTACCTTTAATCGCTGATGTAGTTGTATTTGCTAAAACAGAGGTAGAAAGCCCAAGTGCAAGTATTAATGCACCAGAAATTTTTGATAGGTGATGTATTTTCATCTTTAATCCTTCGTTATGTTTCATGTATTTTACAAACGTCATTATTATTATTAAAGAGCAATCAAAAACCTAACCAATTGCTCTGTTTTTTGTTATCAAAACAAATTTAAACAGATTTCTGTGTCAATTTCATTACATACTTACACTGTAAATAAAACAAATAGATAAAAAGTAACCCAACAAAACAAAAAACAATTAAAAAACAATGGCTTATATAAAAAACATATACAGATGAAAAATCAAATAACTATAAATAAATATAAATCATCTATAAAATTTATTTAATCATGACTTTAATAAAAATAAATCATCCAAATGGTCAATTAAAAAATAAAATCACAAATAATAAATACAATAGTACTCTTAGCTCTTTATTATTAATGCGTTATTCTTTTTATATGGCAGACTAAAATAGGAATATTCTTATGACTTAATCAGTTAAAAAACTAAAGAACTAAATAAAAAATATAATTTACCTTCTATAACGCATAATAGAATAGAAAACTAAACGATTAATCATTATAAATTCAATTGACTGACCATGTGGTCAACATTAAACTAAGTGACTATTAAGAATATTCGTCATATTGAGTCAATATTATGTCAGTGGTAAATACCGTAAAAAAATCAGGAAATATTCGAGTAAAGAGCCAACAAAAAATATTAATCGCCGCTAGTACCGAATTTGTTTTACAAGGATTTAAAGGCGCTACAGTTCAATCAATAGCTGATCGAGCCGATTTACCTAAAGCTAATATTCTGTACTACTTTAAAAATAAAGAAAATATTTATCACGCTGTATTAGAGCATACATTACAAATGTGGGACGAAGGCATTGGTGATATATCACCTGAAGACGGCCCAAAAGTAGCTATCAAAAAATTTATTGATGCTAAAGTGAGAATGTCTTTCAAACACCCAGAATCATCTAAAATTTATGCGATGGAAATTATTCAAGGCGCACAACACTTAAAAGATTTTGCTAGAACATATCAACGTAAATGGGTACGTGAAAAAGCAAAGTTATTTCAACAGTGGATAGATAATGGAGAAATGCTCAATGTTGATCCCGTACATTTAATTTTTCTCATTTGGTCTTCAACACAACATTATGCTGATTTTGAAACACAAATATTAACAATAATGAACAGAGCCGATTATGAAGAAGAAGACGTGGAAGAAGTTATTGTGTTTTTAACCGACATTATACTGCGCGGTTGTGGATTAATTAAATAATGATAAAAATATTTACTTACATGTTAACGGTATTGATTACTATGAATGCAGCACAAGCAAAAACATTAACAGTGGCAACGTTTAACGTTAGTATGGAATACTTAAATTATACTAAAAACGAACAAACCAGCCCAACTTTGCCGCCCGCTAACGTCTTAATGCACGCATTAAAAAATAATAATCAACAAATTAAAAATATTGCTGAAATCATTCAACGAGTAAACCCTGATATCTTATTATTAAACGAATTCGATAATGACAACAATACGCTGGCTAACCAACATAACGCTCTAAATATATTTATGCGCAACTACCTAAATAAAAGTCAACAAGGGCAACCTGCGGTTAATTACCCTTATTTTTATCAAGGAACTGTCAACACAGGTATCAATTCTGGCTTAGACCTCGATGGCAGTGGTAAAAAAGGCGAGTTACCTGGCGATGGCCTAGGCTACGGTCATTTTCCTGGTCATTATGGTATGGTGATTTTATCTAAATACCCAATTCACAACAAACAAGTTAGGAGTTTTCAACACTTTAAGTGGCATGATATGCCAAATGCGTTAAAACCCATTACACCCAGTAATAATAAACCATGGTTTAGTGATGATGCATGGCAAACATTACCTCTTTCGTCAAAGTCACATTGGGATATACCAATTGAAATAAATGGTAACCTTATTCACATACTCGCTAGTCACCCTACTCCACCAGTATTCGACGGTGAAGAAAATAGAAATGGCAATCGTAACCATGATGAAATTCGTTTTTGGGCTGATTATATAGAGCCTGAAAAATCAGCTTATATTTATGATGACAATAAAGAAAAAGGTGGTTTAAAACCACAACAACCTTTCATTATTTTGGGTGATTTAAACGCATCTATTACTGATGGTGATGCTGTTAAAAAAGGTATAGCTAGCTTATTAAACCACCCTAAAATTCAAGATCCTTTACCCAAAAGTACCGGCGGAAAAGAGCATTTACTTAATAACAAAAATGCTCAATATCATACGGCTCACTGGGGAATGAGAGCAGATTATGTACTACCTTCAAAACTAGGCTTTACTATTCAAAGCTCAGGGGTATTTTGGCCAACAAAAACAGACAAAAGCTATACTCTTATACAAAGTAGAAGTGCTTCTTCAGATCATAGAATGGTTTGGGTAACTCTAAATGTATTATAAATACTATTTAATAAGTAAATACAGATTAAAACTTCAATAACGTAACAGGTAACTCAATGAAAAATTTCGCATTAACAATTACCAGCATTCTCACGTTAAGCGCTTGTTTTACAAGTAATGAGCAAAGCGTAGCAATAAACCACACATTAAACACGCCTAAAAATATTATTATGGTCATCAGTGATGGTATGGGGCCAGCTTATACTACTGCCTACCGTTACTATAATGATGATCCTAGTACTGAAGCTATTGAAGAAACAATATTTGATAGAATAGTCATTGGCTCGGCAAGTACTTATCCTGTTCCTTCTATTTCGGGCATAGTTACTGACTCTGCTGCTGCAGCAACAGCTTTATCTACAGGTACTAAAAGTTACAATGGTGCTATCGGTGTTGATGCTAATAAGCAACCATTAGAAACGGTATTAGAATTCGCTAAAAAACAAGGAAAAAAAACAGGCATAGTGGTTACTTCACAGATTAACCATGCAACGCCAGCTGCTTATTTGACTCACAATGAAAGCAGAAAAAACTATAACGAAATTGCCGACAGCTATATTGATAATGGCATTAAAGCTGATGTTTATTTAGGTGGTGGTTGGCGCTATTTTATTCGCGAAGATAGAGATTTAGTCAATGAATTTAAAGAAGAAAAATTTCAATATGTTGACACCTATGAACAACTTTCAAGTATCAATAAAGCATCTCCTGTTTTAGGCTTATTTGGCGATTCGGGTTTACCTTGGAGCTTAGATGATACTAATAAGCATCGTTTATCATTAATGACAAAAGCCGCTATCGAACAACTTAACAACGACAATGGCTACTTTTTATTAGTAGAAGCTAGTCAAGTAGACTGGGCTGGACATTCAAATGATATTGCCAATGCAATGCATGAAATGGCTGACCTTGATATAACCATGCAATACCTTGAAAACTATGTAAAACAAAACCCTGACACGCTTGTTATTTTAACAGCTGATCATAGTACTGGTGGCTTAACTATTGGTGCAAACGGAGTATATGAATGGCACCCTGAAATATTACGCACAATGACAAAATCACCTAGTACGATTGCTGATATATTGTCTAATAGTGATATTACACAAGAGCTTGCCACTAACTTACTAAACTTCAATGTGACTACTGAAGAAACTCAACAGCTACAGGCAACAAAATATCAGACTATTGAAGCATTAGCTGACTATCAAAACAATAAAACACCATCGGCTAAAAAGAAAAAGCCAAATGTACAAAAGGCCATTTATGTGTCATTAAAGAAAATCATTGATACACGCACTAATACTGGCTGGACATCAGGAGGCCATACCGCAGTAGACGTTCCTGTTCACGCTATGGGGCCAAGTAAAAATGAATTCATAGGGAAAATTGATAATACTGATATTGCCAAAACCATTTTTACTTTACTTGGTAAATAATCAAAAACAATATAACCAAAAGTAGTTGTATATTTTTGGTTATATTAATTTTAAACACTATAAACCAAGTGATTACATTCAATCTATTGCAAAAGACTATACCTTTCAATAAGGTATTCTTTTATTAATGATTCAAAGCAAACCGGTTATTTTTTGATAAGGTCAGATACATTTAGATTAAAAAAGTAAAATTAATCATAGCGTGAATTCACGTAGCTATTTAATAAAAATATGATGGTATTACTAAAGATATACTCTAAAAAATATTAATAATGTTATGTCGTCATACAAAATAAGGCTAACCATACAAAAATAGGTTTTAACTTGAATACCAAGTTAAAACCTATTTCAAATATAATTATCACTTAATCAATAATTGGCAACATGAATTAAAAGGTTCTAGAAACCGAAACTAAGAACGTATCATCATTTCGAAATGCACCAGTATTTGCTTCATCTTCAGAATCTACTGAATTAAATAAGAATGCTGCTGAAAGATCTAACCCGTATGCGCTACCTGAAATTCCAATAGAATAATCTTGGTATTCATTAATATCTAATGTGCCATCCCAGTAATCACCATAAGAATAACCCGCATGTAAATCTACACTAATTTTTTCAGTAATTGGGTATTGGTAATCTATTGCAGTATATTGAGCTGACTCTGAAGAATTAAGGAAATCGTCAGATATAACATACGTTAGTGAAAAGTTTTTATAGTATAAACCCAAAGCTAACTCTAAATAATCAATATCTACGCCATTAAAACCCGGGTATGTATAATAAAATACAGTCGCGTCATATGTTAAGTCCTCATTAATACTACCACCGTAGCCAACATAATAATCAACTTCTAAACTAGCATTGGCATCCGGTCCAAAATCTACATTACTTCCCCAAATACCTGCGAAAATACCATTATCAAAAGCAAGATCTAGACTACCCTGTATTGCTGCATCTCCTGCTGTTTGAGAGGCCCCTCTAAACCTATAATCATTAGTAAAACCAACTGTACTCGATAATTCTGCCGCTTGCGCTCCTAGCATTGTTGTTAAAGCTATAATAGATATGCTCAGAGTTTTCATAATTACTACCTCATTAAAGTATTTGGATGTTTTAAACGCTGTTTATGATTTATATAAGTAACCAAGCTAAAGTGACTTAATCACGAAATAACTATTCACTTTTTGTGTTAATTACTTTTTAACTTGAATTCAATATAAATTCAGAGTCTGTAGATTTATATCAGTTACTTATGCAGGCGCTTAGGTATTAATACCTAGATGATATTTTTTCATCTTTATAAAAAATCACGTCATTCTATCTAGTGTTCATTAATGACTTAACGTAATTAAATTAGGTTGATGATTAAAAAGCCAGGTAGTAGGCAAGAATAAAAACACCAAAGAAACACAAAAGAAACACAAAAGAAACAATAAAATATAAACCATTAAAATCAGTTAGATAAACAAAATTAGAACATAAATAAAATTAGAACATAAATAAAAAATCGAATAAATAAGTTGTACATTGAGTACATAGCAAAAATTAAAACTTCACAAATACATTAAATACAAATCGATTTTAATTCATAAGTGTATTGCTTAAACTATTAAATTAGATGAGTTATAGCGCCTAATAACAATGAATTAAATGAAAATATTTCACGTATAGTCGTAAGATAGAACTGGAAGAATGAAGCTTAATAGCAAATAATGCCAAACATCCATTTAACGTATAAGTGGCACTACTCAAATATTATTAAAGCAGATAGTACCGTTTTATAAGAGAGTCATTGGTGATAAAAACCATCATTATTGATGAGCACTGTTTATTTAGGGAAGGAATAAAAGCGCTACTTGAAAGCACGAAAAAAATAGAAACAATTGGTGATACTTCAAACTTTGCTGAAGGCGAACGCATTGTTATGGGGAAAGTCCCTGATGTCGTTATTTTAGATATAGGCTTAAAAGATGAAAAAGGTTTACAACTTGCCGAAAAATTACGTGCAAGAGGGTATAACAATGCCATTGTTATGGTAACAATGCATACCGATGTTTCTTTATTTAAGCGAGCTGCTTCAATCGCAAAGGTTGAAGGTTATGTCTTAAAGTTAGATACAGCTAAAGATCTAAAAAATGCAATTTATCGTGCATACAAAGGGCAAAAATTTGTAAGCCCTAGCTTAGCGCAAGAAATTGCTTGGATGGAAGATGAGCAGTATATTGATATTCCGCTAACTAAAAGAGAAATAGAAGTTCTCATCTTAATCGCAGAAGGTCTAGGAAGTGATGCTATTGCTGCGCGCTTAAACTTAAGTAAAAGAACGATTGATTCACACCGTGCTAATATTCGAAAAAAATTAGATTTATCCAACTCAGTAGAGTTAACTCGATATGCAATAGATCATGGAATAATACGATAAATTAGTTAAATAGTATTAATTTTCAAAAAGTTAAGTGTTAAAGCAATACCAATTGAAGCTCTAACACGTCAATATCAATAATAAAACTTAAAGTCATCATTAACCACTGTAACTGCCGCTCTAAAAAGCATTTTTATCATTTTTTTACGCAACAATCCTCACTGCATTGCAAAAAAGAGTTATAAACGACCTAAAAATACAAAACCTATGCTATTTATTTTAATATTTGAATATAAATACCGCTTTATCAGGTCTTAATTTCTGCATATTAATTTCAATATGAAGTGATAGTTAATCACTAAAATTTTAGTTCTAATAGCCATAGGAAACATAATGAAACTAATTAAAAAAGTATCCCCTTTAGTAGCAGGCGCGTTGTTATTTTCTCTTTCAACATTCAGTCAAGCAGAACCTGTTACTAGTAATGAATATAACTCAGTAGTAGAAACAGCATACACATACTTCAACGGTTTAGCTAAAGGTGATCAAGCATTATTAGCACAAGCGTTTGATTTTGAGTTTGGTGATATTAAAATTCTTGAAGTTGATAAAGAAACAGGCAGAGAAGTGATTAAAACAATTGCTTTAGATAAATTTGCCGCTCGCTTTAATAAAGAAGTTAAAGAAACTTGGGAAGCTAATATATTATCAGTTGATATTGTTGATAACAAAATGGCTATCGTGAAATTAAACTTTGATAAACCAACCATTAACTATGTTGATTATTTAGTCATGTACAAGCGCAATGGTGAATGGCGCATTGTGAATAAAACATTTGTCGCTAATAAACGATAAAAACCTAAGTTTTCCTATTTATAAACGCTAATATATTCTTTCGTATTAGCGTTTAATACACCCATTTACCACTTTTTATAACTTTTCTTATTAACTTTTCTTATTAACTTTTCTTATTAACTTTTCCACTCATTAAAAATCGAACTTTCAAGAAAACCCCAACTTCATTTAACAAACACAAAAATGTTCCAAATAGGTGATTAGTTAAAAAATAATGCACTATTAATAAACATAAATTTTAAAATACTTAGAAAAAAACAAAAAAAACCATAAAAAACAAAACCTTAAAATATGGTATGTTATATGCTTAACAATAACAGCGAAGGTTCAATACCTTTGAACTAAGTTTTTGCCAAAAGGATATCTAGGGTTCCGACTTATATAATAGTTAAATTTATGTAAGTGACTGGTCCAAGAGTTATCAACCAGGCCTTGTATTGAATAGATACAAATTGCATCTGCAATAGGTTACACGGAGGGATAAAAGCCCGGGAGGTCAAATTTATTGAACCTCTTCGCCCAAAATCCGTGTAAACAATTGGAGAATGCAATATGAATAAAATAAAGACAGCTTTACTCGCGCTAACCATTCTTACTTCTGCGTTAACTTCCACAAATGTTTTTGCCAAAGATAAGTTTTCTGTTTGTTGGTCAATATACGTTGGTTGGATGCCATGGGATTATGGCGACAGTTCAGGCATTGTAAAAAAATGGGCTGAAAAATACGATATTGAAATAGATATTGTTCAAATCAACGATTATATAGAATCAATTAACCAATATACTGCGGGGCAATTTGATGCCTGTACCATGACAAACATGGACGCATTAACGATTCCAGCTGCTAGCTCGGTTGATAGCACAGCCCTTATCGTTGGAGACTTCTCAAATGGTAATGATGGTGTTGTATTAAAAAACAAAAGTTCATTAAAAGACATTAAAGGTCAAAATGTTAACTTAGTTGAATTAAGTGTTTCTCACTATTTGTTAGCTCGCGCTTTGGAAAGTATCGGTCTATCAGAAAGAGATATTAATGTTGTTAACACCTCAGATGCCGACATGGTAGCAGCATACACAACAAAAGATGTAACATCAGTTGTGACATGGAACCCATTATTATCAGAAATCACATCACTACCTAAATCGACTAAAGTTTTTGATTCTTCAAATATTTCTGGTGAAATCATTGATCTATTAATTGTGAACACTAAGACATTAAAAGAAAACCCTAAACTAGGTAAAGCCCTTGTTGGTGCTTGGTACGAAATCATGGCAACAATGCAAACCAATGACGTAGCATTAACTAAAATGGCAGTTGCTTCGGGTACTGATTTAACCGGTTTCAAATCTCAATTAGCAACAACCAAGATGTTATACACACCTAGCTCTGCTGTTAAATTTACCAATAGCAAGCAATTACCACAAACAATGAAATACATTGCTGAATTCTCATTTGATCATGGTTTATTGGGCGAAGGTGCTGCTGATTCAACTTTTATAGGCATTGAAACACCTTCAGGTATTGTTGGTGATAAAAAGAATATAAAACTTCGTTTTGATCCAAGCTATATGAAATTAGCTGCTGATAACAAGCTATAGCTGAAAAGACTAACTTAGTTGGCCTGTGTATGCACATTGCTGGGCTAATTTAATTATTTTAAACAGTCGTACCTAATAATTAACAATTTATAGAGTTTTAACAAATGAAAAGACTAATGAATTTAACACCCAGTAAACCATTAAGCTTTTTTTTAGGACTATTACCTTTTGTGGTTGCATTATTCATTTATTGGAATGCATCAAATGAACGGTTGGCAGAGAACCCCAACGATAAATTATTACCAAGTTTTACTCAAATAAGTAATGCTATTGAGCGTTTAGCCTTTACTGAAAATAAACGCACAGGAAAATATATCTTTTGGGAAGATACAGGGGCAAGCTTATACCGAATAAGTTTAGGTATATTAATAAGCGCTACTGCAGGCCTATTACTAGGGTTATTAAACGGTTTAATCCCGTTGGCCAGAGCAAATTTATCACCCATTATAGTGATTATTTCACTTATACCTCCGATGGCAATTCTACCCATATTATTTATTTCTTTTGGGCTAGGTGAATTGGCGAAGGTCATTTTAATTATTATTGGCACTGCCCCTATTATTATGCGTGATATGCAAGTACGAGTTATGCAACTGCCCAGAGAGCAATTAATTAAAGCACAAACATTAGGTGCTTCTACTTGGTTGGTAGCATTACGTGTTGTTTTACCACAAATACTGCCTCGTTTGCTTGCTTCTATGCGCTTATCGTTAGGCGCTGCTTGGTTATTTTTGATTGCTGCAGAGGCAATCGCTGCACAAGAAGGCCTAGGATATCGCATATTTTTAGTTCGTCGATATTTATCCATGGACATCATTTTTCCTTATGTTATCTGGATCACACTACTCGCTTTTTTAATGGATTACTTATTGAAGAAAACCTCTCATGTTGCTTTTCCTTGGTATCACGCAAATGACAATAATAAGTAAGGAAACATAATGAGCTTTTTAACGGTAGAAAATGTATACAAGTCTTATGAAAACAATCTGGTACTAGAACGCTTAAACCTGACAGTAGAACAAGGTGAGTTTATTTCTATGGTAGGTGCCTCAGGTTGTGGAAAGTCAACTTTTTTAAATATGCTGCTAGGTCAAGAATCTCCTAGCAAAGGAAAAATCACATTAGAAAACAAAATACTTATACAAGAGCCAGACGAAAATCGAGGTATTGTCTTTCAAAAGTATTCAGTATTCCCACATCTAACTGTATTAAACAATGTAATGATTGCCGATGAGTTCACACAAGCAAAATGGCTCGGTTGGAGCAAAGGTAAAACTAAAAAAGCAATTAAACACAAGGCTCAAAACTTTATTGATGCTGTTGGTTTAACAGAAGCAATGAATAAATACCCTCATGAACTATCTGGAGGTATGCAACAACGCCTAGCAATTGCTCAAGCCTTAATGAAATCACCTAAAATTTTATTATTAGATGAACCTTTTGGTGCTCTTGATCCTGGTATCAGAGCTGATATGCATAAATTAATTCATGATCTTTGGCGAAAAAACAATCTAACAATATTTATGGTAACACATGATATTAAAGAAGGGTTTTCTCTAGGTTCACGCTTATGGGTTTTTGACAAAGTACGTCACGATCCTCAGGCACCTAATGCTTATGGTGCACAAATCACTTTTGATCTTTCGCTTAAAACCGATGATTGTAAAGTAAATGCTAAAACAACCATTAATAATATGGGACAGAAATAACTATGTCAGAATCTATTTTGTATAAAGACACCCTAACTGGCGGAAAACATTGGTCAATACGTATGCGTCGTGGTACCACACTCAAACTGATAGATGTAGAAGGAGGTGCTAACGTTGGCGTTTTATTTTACAACCCTGAAAACCTATTAGAAAGGTATAACGCACCTGATACGTTGAAGTGCCAACATACTTTTAAATTAACGAAAGGTCATTGCTTGTATTCAGATATGGGCCGTATTTTTTGCTCTATCACTGAAGACTCATTAGGTTGGCATGACACGGTTTGTGGTAACAGTAACCAAAAAATGGTTGATGAAAAATGGGGTGACAAAAACTACCAGAGAGATCGTAACCTGTGGTTACAAAACGGTAACAATGCATTTTTAGTTGAAGCAGGTAAATATGGTTTAGGCAAAAAAGATTTAGCCGCCAATGTTAATTTTTTCAGTACGGTTAAGCCAAATGCAGAAGGTACTTTAGCGTATGTAGAAAATGCTTCGAAAGCCGGTGATTATGTTGAATTACGCTTCGAAATGGATACAGTTGTATTATTTCATACTTGTCCGCACCCAATGAACCCAGCGATGCCATATCCGTTTAAGCCAGTAGAATATCAAATTATTACATCAGCGCCAGTTGCCGACGATGATTTTTGCAAAAACACTTGCCCAGAAAATCAACGTGGCTTTGAAAATAACCGTTTGTACTATTTAGGTCTTTAAGGAGAATAATCATGATTGTTGAAAGTAAGTTACAACCCAAAAATGCTGTTAAAGATACCATTAAAGCAGGTGATTATTATTTTAAAACCGTGAAAAAAGGACAAACGATACGTATTTTAGACGTTAAAGGTAATCAAGCGGCAGATGTTTTATTTTATAACGCTAACGATCCAACTGAACGCTATAGTGCTGTAGACACCATAAGAGAACAAGGTAACCTTTATTTAACGGCAGGTTCATTATTAATAACAAATGATGGTAACCCATTGCTTAAAATTGTCGCTGATACTTGTGGCCGTCATGATACATTAGGCGGTGCCTGCGCGACAGAAAGTAATACGGTTCGCTATGCTTTAGAAAAAAAATCGATGCATGCATGTCGTGATAGCTGGTTATTAGCGATGGCAGAAAATGAAGAGTTTGGGTTAAATAAAGCGGATATTACTCATAATATTAATTTTTTTATGAATGTCCCTGTAACTTCTGAAGGTGGTTTAACCTTTGCTGATGGTATTAGTGCGCCTGGTAAATATGTTGAATTAACAGCATTAATGGACACACTGGTACTAATTTCAAATTGTCCTCAATTGAATAACCCATGTAATGGTTACAACCCAACACCAATTGATATATTAATTTGGAATTAGCACACTTCACTACATCAAAAAATAATGTTTGTGAAAAACACTCTAATTTATAGCAGCAAGGACGACCAAGCTGTTTGTTTATCTCGCGGGACGACCCGTAAAATTCAGGGCTAAATAATATGTTTAACACTGTATTAATTGCCAATCGTGGTGCCATTGCGTGCCGTATTATTCGTACTTTAAAAAAGCTTAATATTAAAAGTATTGCTGTGTATGCTGAAGTTGATAGAGAATCTTTGCATGTTAGAGAAGCAGATGAAGCTTATAGCTTAGGTGACGGCACTGCTTTGCAAACCTATTTAAACCAAAATAAAATAATTCATATTGCGAGAAGTTCTGGCGCTGAAGCGATTCACCCAGGGTATGGTTTTCTGAGTGAAAACGCTGACTTTTGTAATAAACTTTCTCAAACTAACATTAGCTTTATTGGGCCAAGTGCAAACCAAATGATTAAGTTTGGTTTAAAACACCAAGCAAGAGAACTGGCTGAATCTGCAGGTGTACCATTAGTTCCTGGCAGCCCATTACTTGAAAGTGTTGCTGAAGTTATTCAGTTTGCTGAACAAGTTGGTTACCCCGTAATGTTAAAAAGTACTGCTGGTGGTGGCGGTATTGGTATGCAACGCTGTGACACACAAGAACAGCTTGAAAAAGCATTTATTAATGTTAAATATTTAGGCGCTCAAAATTTTTCCAATGATGGTGTTTTTATTGAAAAGTTTGTTGAAAAAGCACGTCACATTGAAGTTCAAGTTTTAGGTAATGGGATAGGACATATCGTTACCTTAGGTGAACGTGATTGCTCAAGCCAACGTCGAAATCAAAAAGTAATTGAAGAGTGCCCTGCCCCAAACTTATCTGAAAGTGTACGTCAAAAGATGTATTCAACCAGCAAACAGTTAATGGCATCTATTAATTACCTTAATGCAGGTACCGTTGAATATATTTACGATGATGCTTCTGAAGAGTTTTATTTCTTAGAAGTAAATACTCGCTTACAAGTAGAGCATGGAATAACAGAGGCTTGTTTTGATATTGATTTAGTTGAATGGATGTTAAAAATTGCTTATGAAACCGGACTTAATTTATCAGCTATTGACGATTTAACGGCAAAAGGTCACGCAATTCAAGCGCGTATTTACGCAGAAAATCCTAGTAAAAACTTTCAACCTTCAGCTGGTTTACTAACACAAGTTAATTGGCCTAAAACAGGCCGATGCGATAATAAATTATTGAGAATTGATCACTGGATTGAGGCAGGGTTAGAAATTTCACCACTTTTCGATCCCATGCTAGCAAAGGTAATCGTTCATACAACAAGTCGAACATCAACAATGCAATCACTTGATAAATATTTGGAAAAATCTGAACTCTATGGTGTTGCTACTAATATTGATTATGTCAGACAAATATTACAAACCGATACTTTTAAACAAGGTAAAGTATTCACACAAACCTTAAATACTGTATTAGCAATGTACAATGGCTTTGAAGTAATTAAGCCAGGAACAATGACGACAATTCAAGACTACCCTGCACGTTCTGGATATTGGGATATTGGTGTACCACCCTCAGGTCCGTTTGATTTCTATTCTTTTAATTTAGCAAACCGTATAGTTAACAACCAGCAAGATGCTGCTGGTTTGGAAGTGACTATTTCTGGTCCTTCATTAACGTTTTATTCTGACTCGCAAGTTGCTGTTTGTGGTGCTGACATTGCGATAACACTAGATGGTAAAGCGCAATCAATGAATACTGTTATTGATATTAAAGCTGGCCAAACATTAAGTATTGGTGAAGTGAAAGCTGCAGGTGCACGAGCGTATTTAGCCATAA
>JALZUE010000197.1 GCA_023301705.1 Alteromonadaceae bacterium
TTTAATACAACAAGGTTTTGTTGGATGCGTTTTTTGCTTTTTCATATAGTTAATAGCATAAAATAATGAACTAATGCTAATAATCAGAAAGCTAGCGACTACAGAGACAAATAAATAAAAAAGCATAATTCATCCTTATTTTTTAATTACTATTGTTGATAGGTTTAAAAATAATACTAATCATACGCTATATATTGAGTAATTGTTTACTTAACCTTAACCTTAACCTTAACCTTAACCTTAATTTTAATTCTAACTAACCACTGTGATGCAAATTTATGGTATTGCATTTTTTACTCATGATCGAATGGGTATTGATTGAGCGAGGGTGTTCAGAGTTCTTAAACTATCATTAAGTACTTTTGAATTCTAATTAAGTATTTAGAAAAAATTAATCCAATACCTAGATACTTTTGCTGTAGATACAAAAAAGGAGCATTAAAGCTCCTTTTTAATAATAAGTATTAGGTAACACTACACGTTAAATCTAAAGTGCACTACATCGCCGTCTTGTACTTTGTAGTCTTTACCTTCTAAACGCCATTTGCCGGCTTCTTTAGCGCCAGACTCGCCATTGTTCTCAATGAAGTCGTTATAGCCAACCACTTCAGCACGAATAAAGCCTTTTTCAAAGTCAGTATGAATAACACCAGCCGCTTGAGGAGCTGTTGCATTGTGTTTTACTGTCCATGCACGAACTTCTTGTACGCCTGCTGTGAAGTATGTTTGTAAATGAAGTAATGAATAGCCCGCATTAATCACACGGTTTAAACCTGGCTCTTCTAAGCCCATTTCTTCCATAAAGATATCACGGTCTTCATCGTCCATTTCAGACAGTTCACCTTCAATTTCAGCACATACTGCAACAACAACTGCACTTTCTTTTTCAGCAATTTCTTTTACAACATCAAGATGAGGGTTATTTTCAAAACCATCGTCATTAACGTTTGCAATGTACATTGTTGGCTTAATGGTTAAAAAGTTAAGATAGGCAACAGCTGCTTTTTCTTCTTTAGATAATTCTAAAGAGCGAATCATTTCACCGTCTTCAACGTGTTTTAATATTTTTTCTAATACTGGAATTTCAAACTTAGCATCTTTATCACCGCCTTTAGCGCGTTTCGCTTGACGTTGAATAGCACGTTCAGCAGTATCCATATCAGATAATGCTAATTCAGTATTAATGACATCAATATCATCAGCAGGGTTAATTTTATTAGCAACATGAATAATATTGTCGTTTTCAAAACAACGTACAACATGACCAATTGCGTCAGTTTCACGAATGTTTGCTAAAAACTTATTACCTAAGCCTTCACCTTTCGATGCACCAGCAACTAAACCAGCAATATCAACGAATTCCATTGTGGTTGCTAATACACGTTGAGGGTTAACAATAGCCGCTAACTTATCTAAACGAGGATCAGGAACCGGTACTACACCTGTATTAGGCTCTATAGTACAAAAAGGAAAATTGGCAGCTTCAATGCCCGCTTTAGTTAATGCATTAAACAGGGTTGATTTTCCAACGTTAGGTAAACCAACAATACCGCATTTAAATCCCATGATAATATCCTAATAAGTTATGTCTGAACGGGTTATTGTGCTTTGAATGAATGTAAGCGATTTTGTGCTTTTTTTATATCGTCTTTTTGCCAAATATCAAAACAACGTGACGCTTCATCAATACTTTGATCGATTAAATTTTGTTGAATTGCTGGCGCTTTACCAAGCACGTGTCCGGTTACGCGATCTCGATGACCTGGGTGACCAATCCCAATACGTAAACGGTAAAAATTTTTATTATTTGCCATACGAGCAATAATGTCTCGTAAACCATTATGGCCGCCGTGCCCACCACCTAACTTTATTTTTGTGACGCCTGGTTCCATATCAAGTTCATCATGAGCAACCAATATGTTTTCAACAGGAATTCGGAAAAAATTAGCAAGAGGAGCAACTGCTTGACCACTTTTGTTCATGAAGGTAGTCGGTATTAGTAAATGAACTATGTCATTACCAATAATGCCTTTACCATATAAACCAAAGTATTTTTTGTCAGGTTTTAGCGTAATATTATGACTGCGCGCAAGTTCTTCTACGAACCATACACCAGCATTATGACGGGTCTTTGTATATTCGGGGCCAGGATTACCTAGCCCCACAACTAATTGAATAGTCATTAAGGATAGGCCTTAATTATTCTTCAGTAGCTGCTTCTTCTTCGCTATCATCGCTTGATGCTTTAGGAGCATTAGCAGTAACAACAGCTTGATCATGATCAGAACCTTTAGCTAATTCATCAGATGTAACACCTTTTGGTAATACAACGTCTGATAAATGTAAAGTTTGACCTAATTCTAAACCAGCAAGATCTACTTCGATAAACTGTGGTAAATCACCTGGTAAACATGAAATAGCAATTTCAGTTACTTGGTGGTTAATTACAGCACCTGTTTTAGCTATAACGTCTTCATTAATGAAGTGAACTGGTACGTTAGTATGTACAGCATGTGTAGCATCGATACGTAAAAAATCTAAATGCATTACTAACTGTTTAAACGGGTGACGTTGCATGTCTTTAATTAAACACTGAACAGGTTCGCCGTTTACATTTAACGTTAATACTTGAGAGTAAAATGCTTCTTCTTGTTGTGCACGCCATACTTTGTTGTGCGCTAATGTTAAAGAAACTGGCTCTTGGCCTTCACCGTAAAGTATTGCTGGAACTTTGTTTGCGTGACGTAGGCGGCGGCTCGCACCTTTCCCTAAATCTGTACGAACTTCAGTGTCCAAAGTAAAAATATCAGTCATGATTGTATACTCATAAATAAATTAAAATTTGTTGTTTCTTGCGACCAAAAACAACCTGTATAGCCTTTTCTTACTGTGAATTTCTAAAAAATTAAAAATCACTTGTATGAAAAAGGCGCGGCATAATAACACTTGGCATATGATTATGCCAATGACTTATTAACTTTGTTATAAAAGAAGAAGGGGATAAGCCATAAACGTATAAAATTGTGTTGTTAATGGATATTTACTCGGCATAAAAAAAGCGCCTAAAGGCGCTTTTTACAGTCAGTAATGTAAAAACTAAGCTTCAAACATTGCTGAAATAGATTCTTCATTGCTCACGCGACGAATTGCTTCAGATAACATACCGCTTAATGTTAACTGACGTATTTTCTTCACTTTTTTCATTTCCGGAGAAAGTGGAATTGAATCCGTAATAATTACTTCATCAATAACCGATTCACTTAGAATTTGAGCAGCTTTACCTGATAAAACAGGATGCGTTGCATAAGCATAAACGTTTTTAGCTCCGTGCTCTTTTAATGCAGCAGCGGCTTTTGCTAATGTGCCACCCGTATCAATCATGTCATCAACGATGATACAGTCACGACCATCAACATCGCCGATAATATGCATTACTTGAGCAACATTTGCTTTAGGGCGACGTTTATCAATAATAGCTAAATCAGCATCATCTAATAATTTTGCTACCGCACGAGCGCGAACAACACCACCAATGTCTGGTGAAACAACCACTGGGTTATCTAAGTTTTTATTGATCATGTCGTCTAATAAGATTGGCGTACCAAAAACATTATCAACAGGAACATCAAAGAAACCTTGAATTTGTTCAGCATGAAGGTCAACCGTTAATACACGATCAACACCAACACTAGACAAAAAGTCAGCTACAACTTTCGCTGTAATTGGCACACGAGCACTACGTACACGTCGATCTTGTCTTGAATAGCCAAAGTATGGAATAACAGCAGTAATTCTGCCAGCAGATGCTCGACGCAATGCGTCAATCATTACAATTAGTTCCATTAAATTGTCATTAGTTGGGGCACAAGTTGATTGAATAATGAATACGTCAGCACCACGAACGTTTTCGGTAATTTCAACACTGATTTCACCATCACTAAAACTGCCTACTTTTGCTTCGCCTAAACTAATGTATAGACGGTCTGCAATTTTTTTAGCCAGTTCAGGGGTGGCGTTACCCGCAAAAATCTTCATGTCAGGCACGGTTATTTCCTTAGAAACATTTTTTGACATTAATATTAGATCACTGCTACTCATTTGGTAGCCTTAATCGGTAAATCGTTAATCGCTTGATTAAGCGAAGAGCTATTTGCTCCTTTCGCAATAAAAGAATATGTACCTTGAGGTAGTAATTTTTGTATTGAAAAAGCCTCTTTTTCAGAACTAAAACGTGAAAATATACACGCGCCAGTTCCGGTCATTCGAGATGGCGCGTATTCTATCAACCAAGCAAGTAAGTTGGCAACCTCAGGATGATGTTTTATCACCCAAGTTTCGCAATCATTATGACAATTGTCGATATTCCAGTCGTTGAATGAAATTACCGGCGTATTTCTAGGTAAATCTTTTGCTGTAAATACTGATGCCGTAGAAATACTAATATTAGGCTTAGTAACCAAATACCAGTATTCTGTTGGCGTAACTGGTATTAACTTTTCACCAATACCTTCAGCAAATGCAGAAAAGCCATGAATAAAAATAGGTACATCAGCACCTAATGTTAAACCTATATCCGCTAGTGTAGTTAAACTTACTTGCGTCTTCCATAAAGCATTTAGTGCTAATAGAGTGGTTGCAGCGTTAGATGAGCCGCCACCTAAACCGCCTCCCATGGGAAGTATTTTATCAACCAGGATATCAGCACCTTGGTGTGTTTTGGTATGTACTTGTAGTAACTTTGCTGCTTTAACAATTAAGTTACTTTCTTCAGGTACTGATGGAAACTCAGTCAGTAAGCGAATGTCACTAGTATTGGTTGGCGTAATGTGAAGAGTGTCACCATAATTTAAAAATTGAAAAACCGTTTGTAAATTATGGTAACCATCTGAACGCTGTTCAATAATATGTAAAAATAAATTTAATTTTGCAGGAGAAGGGAAAGCGTAACTGGTTAATGACACGTTATAAGTTCCAATGATTAATAACTATTTTAATAGTTAAATTTGCTTGTTTGATAGTGATTTTAGTCGCTAATTCATATTCATTAAATAATTTATACGCTTGGTAATTAATTTGCCAGTATTGGGAATTAAAAAAACTGGTCAATTCTTGCGGTAATAATGTGGTTTCGTTAAAGCTGATATTATCATTAGGTAAGTAAGGTAAACCTTTTAACCAATAATTTAATGCTTGTGTTGGTAGTTGCAGACCAGTTAATTGATATACTAACGTATTTAAATCGTCGCTTTCATAGCTTTTACCACGAACATTAATAGTATGTAGACCGTTTTTACTGGTTAGCTCCATTAAATTAATACCTAAATAGGTCGTTAAATTTATGTGTTGTTCATTATTATTTAAGTGTTGCCAAAAAAAGTTAGCACTTTGACGTTTTTGAACATTTAAAAAAGCAATTTTACCCGTAATTTCCCATGCTGATAGCGATTGCATTTGTGCAGTTCTATCAAGGGTTGATTTTACCTGATGAGAAGAACCATTTATGGTGGGCGTATTATTAATAAAGCTTGAGCAACTTGAGAGTATTATGGCTGATAATACAGGTAAAAAGGTGCGTATTATTAGCTTTATAAACAGCTGATAATTTAAGCTACTTAGCTTTAATGTGTAACACGGCATAAATTCTATTGTCTTTTTGTTTTATTTGTTAATACGGTATTTCAGATAAAATTGAATGTAATCTTCAATAAAACCGCTTTTATAGGAGCTTTAAACCTGAATATACTTTCAATTATCAGGGATATTTCGTAAAATTAACTATTAAGCAATCTTTTTAGTTTACTGTATTTTTACTTAAAGCACACTCAACTTATCTGTTTACGTGTTGCAGTAAAATGTAATTGATTCGCTATTGTTTATACTTATGTTGTACTAATCTTTCGACATGTATTGTCACTTATTATAGGTTAACTTTTTTATTGTATGTCAATTGTTGCATTAGGTATTAATCATAAAACAGCGCCAGTGTCTGTTAGGGAAAAGTTAGCTTTTAACCCTGACAATTTAAGTGCTGCGCTTGATGATATGTTAAAACAAGTTAATTGTGATGAAGTCGCTATTTTATCAACCTGTAACCGTACTGAATTGTATATTGTTCAAGGCGGTGACGTTGATGTAACAAAAGAAAAAGTGATTCGTTGGTTAGCCGAGCACCACAAAATTAATGCAAGCACTATTTTACCTAGTTTATATTGGCACCTAGATGTTAAAGCGGTTAACCATATGATGAGGGTTGCCTCAGGGCTTGATTCATTAATACTAGGTGAACCCCAAATTTTAGGTCAAATGAAGCAAGCTTACAGCCAAGCAAAAGCTGCCGGCTCTATGGCTTTGGTGATGGACCGCTTATTTCAACGAACTTTTGGTGTTGCTAAACAAGTAAGAACAGATACTGATATTGGTACCAGTGCGGTTTCTGTTGCTTTTGCGTCAGTTAACTTGGCGAAACATATTTTTGGTGATTTAAATAAATCACGAGTATTACTTGTTGGTGCTGGTGAAACAATAGAGCTTGTTGCTAAACATTTATATGAAAACAATGTCGGTAAAATGACTGTTGCTAACCGTACCTTGTCGCGTGCAGAAAAGATGGCGACAGCAATCGGTGCCGATGTTATCACTTTAGCGCAAATACCTGAAGAAATGGCAAAGGCTGACATTGTCATTAGTTCAACCGCTAGTACATTACCTATTATTGGTAAAGGTATGGTTGAAAATGCGTTGAGTAAACGTAAACATCAACCCATTTTTATGGTTGATTTAGCCGTACCTAGAGATATTGAAGAACAAGTTTCTGAACTTGAAGATGTATATTTATATACCGTTGATGATTTACAAAGTATTATTGCTAAAAATTTAGATAGTCGTCGTAAAGCTGCTATTGAAGCAGAATCTATTGTCAGTGAGCAAGCTGATGGTTTTATGGCTTGGATGCGAGGCTTAAAGACACAAGATGCTGTAGTGAGTTACCGCAAGCAATGTATTGAACATCGTGATGAATTATTAGAAAAAGCATTAAACCAATTACAAAATAATAAGTCGCCGGAAGCTGTTTTAGCTGAGCTAGCGACTAAACTAACGAATAAATTTATGCATGCACCTACCAGTGCATTGCAGTCAGCCGCACAAGGTGGCGAACTAGATAAACTTGTATATTTGCGTGATATTTTTGATATAGATACACAAAAAATTATTGCAAATACTCATACAATAAATAATAAACTATAAGAAATACTCATGAATAAATCTGTTTACCAAAAACTGGAAGGCTTAAATGAGCGCTTCGAAGAAGT
>JALZUE010000198.1 GCA_023301705.1 Alteromonadaceae bacterium
TTTAGTAAATGAGTAGAAATGTTTAGTTAACAATAAAAAAGAGTAACTAAGTGAAGTAAAATAGTTTTTTTGGTGGAACAAAAAACGTTTAAAACGGAGAGAATAAAATGTTTGAATTAATGGAAGATCATAACGAAGAAGCAGTAATCAAAGTGATTGGTGTTGGTGGCGGTGGCGGTAACGCTGTTGAACATATGGTAAGTCAAACCATTGAAGGTGTTGAGTTCATTACAGCAAACACCGACTCACAGGCTTTACGTAATTCTTCAGCTAACGTGACTTTACAAATGGGCGGAGACGTTACTAAAGGTTTAGGTGCTGGCGCGAACCCTGAAATAGGCCGTCGAAGTGCTGAAGAAGATCGTGAAACTATCAAGCAAACACTTGAAGGTGCTGACATGATCTTTATTGCTGCTGGTATGGGCGGTGGTACAGGTACTGGTGCTGCTCCTGTTGTTGCTGAAGTAGCGAAAGAAATGGGAATTTTAACGGTTGCTGTTGTCACTAAGCCTTTCCCATTCGAAGGTAAAAAGCGTATGAATTACGCAGACCAAGGTATTGAATTTTTGAGCAGTAATGTTGACTCATTAATTACTATTCCAAATGAAAAGTTATTAAAAGTTTTAGGCCCTGGTACATCATTACTTGATGCTTTTAAAGCAGCAAACGATGTATTACTCGGTGCTGTACAAGGTATTGCTGAGTTAATTACTCGCCCTGGTTTAATTAACGTTGATTTTGCTGATGTAAAAACGGTAATGTCTGAAATGGGAACGGCAATGATGGGGTCTGGTATAGCATCGGGCGAAGATCGTGCTGAAGAAGCGGCAGAATCTGCAATTTCAAGCCCATTACTTGAAGACGTTGACTTAGCTGGCGCACGCGGTATTTTGGTGAATATAACTGCGGGTATGGATATTAGCATTGATGAATTTGAAACTGTGGGTAATGCAGTAAAAGCATTTGCCTCTGAAAATGCTACGGTGGTTGTTGGTGCAGTTATTGACCCTGAAATGACGGAAGACTTACGTGTTACTGTTGTTGCTACAGGTATTGGCGCAGAACGTAAGCCTGACATTACACTTGTTGCACCAGCTCCGGCTGTTGAACAGCAAGTTGTTGGTGGTGATTATGTTATCAATGCAAAAGAAGAAGCAGTAGCTGCATCAGTTTCAATGCCTGAAGCTAATGTGCAGTCGCAAGCGGTACCTAAAACAGCTACCCATGCAGATTTAGACAATTATTTAGATATTCCTGCTTTTTTAAGAAAGCAAGCAGACTAAACGATTGTTGGCAGTAATTTTGCTTTAGGCGCGTATTTTTGATATATTATGTCACCGTTCAAACGAGCGTATGAATTAATAAACTTATATATAAAGGCCAATAACGGTTGAATAATGTAAGGTAAAGGCTAAATATGGTTAAGCAGTGTACAATTAAAGAAAGTGTTTCGGCACTGGGTGTTGGTTTACATAAAGGTGAAAAGGTACGACTTACTCTCCGTCCTGCACCTGCTAACACAGGTATTATTTTCCGTCGTGTAGATTTATCTCCGACTGTTGATATTCCAGCAACTCCTGAAGTTGTTGGAGAAACTACCATGTGTACATGTTTAGTTAATGAATCAGGTGTGCAAGTTTCCACCGTTGAACACCTACTTTCAGCTGTCTCTAGTTTGGGTATTGATAACCTAGTGGTTGAAATCGATTCGCCAGAAATTCCAATTATGGATGGCAGTGCTTTACCGTTTGTTTATTTACTACAGTCTGTTGGTATTAAAGCGTCAAACGTTGCTAAACGTTTTATCAAAATTACTAAGCCTATTCGTGTTGAAGAAGATGATAAGTGGGCAGAGTTGTTACCTTATGAAGGTTTTAGAGTTAACTTTGCGATAGAATTTAATCATCCTGTTATTTCAAATACAGGCCAGAAAATGACGGTTGATTTATCGTCATGCTCTTTCATTAAAGAAATAAGTCGCGCAAGAACATTTGGCTTTATGAAAGATATTGAGTTTTTGCGTTCACACAATTTAGCTTTAGGTGGCAGTTTAGAAAATGCCATAGTATTAGATGAATACCGTATGCTTAACAGTACAGACCTTCGATATGATGATGAATTTGTTAAACACAAAATTCTTGATGCTATTGGCGATTTATACATGTGTGGTCATAGTATATTAGGTGAATTAAACGCATTTAAATCAGGTCATGCAGTAAATAACTTATTACTAAGAGAAGTTTTTAAACGAACTGACGCTTGGGAATGGGTGACTTACGAAGATGAAGCAAAAGCGCCTATTACTTACAACGATGCTACTCCGTCAATGGTGTCATAAGTTTTTCAGCTTTGTACATAGTTAGCGCATAATGTTGTACTTCCACCAAGCAACATTCATGGTTAAATAGTTTTTTAATAAAAGCCACTGATTCAGTGGCTTTTTTGTTTTTGAATCTTATGAGTTTCTTGACAGTTTAGCTAAACGCTCTAAAGTTGCTTTTAAACCATCAGGAGCATTTTCGGCAACTTCTAATAAGCGATTTGCTGTATCAACAGAAATTTTTTGTGTTTTTTCCGGTACTTCTTTTGTTCTTAAAATAGGGTGACTAAAAGGTCTCACTTTTATTTCTATTTTTGTCACTAATCCATGAGTATGCTCAGCGAGTTTTTTAGTAATTGTATTTCGTTCAAATTGAAATCGTTGGCTCCAAATCGCAGATTTTACTTCGATAAGTAAACAGTTTGATGAAATATCACCCAACTTCCAAACCTCTTTAGGTAAATCAGGACAAATTTGCTGAACAAGCTCTTCAATTAAGGCTAAAGAGTTGGTTTTTTCTTTAATTTGTGCCAAAGTGCCTTTAGACGAATTAAAGAGCGAAAATATATCGACAGGTTGTTTGTTTTTTCGCGCCATACAATAAAAATAATAAATTTAACGTAAAAGAAGTTCTATGAGTTTAACACTACTATATCGAGGAAAGAATGTAAGATTTAGCCTAAGCTTAAATAAATTGCACTGGTTGTCTGCATTAACGGCATTTGCCTTAATTTCTGGTGGTATTGTTTATCTTCTTCTCTCTTCAAACGCAATTCCTTCAAATTCATCTAGTCACCAATCAAATTATTTAACAGCGAACTCAAACGTCAGTTCGGCTCCGTTAAGTGATACAAAATCACCTCAAGTTATTGCGTTAACCACTAAGCTTGCCGAATTACAAAGCCAAGTATTACGTTTAAATGCCCTTGGTGAGCGTTTAGCTGAAGATGCTAATATTCCAGAGAATGAATTTAATTTGAAGCTATTACCGCCAACCGGTGGTCCTATGGTTGCTAGTGATGTTTCAGGTAAAAGCATTGAAGAGCTCACGCTTGAAATTTTACAATTAAATGGGAAACTTGATCATGAAGAAAAACAGCTCACTATGCTTGAATCTTTGTTGTTGGGTCACCATATCGTAGAAAGCAGTTATTTATCAGGTAGACCTATCAGTAAAGGTTGGTTGTCATCGTATTACGGTGTACGCAAAGACCCTTTTACCGGTCGCGCGACTATGCATAAAGGCATTGATTTCGCAGGTAAAGAAAACTCTAATGTTATTGCTACAGGTGCTGGTGTTATTAGCTGGTCAGGTAAACGCTTTGGTTATGGACAACTTGTTGAAATTAATCACGGCAACGGCATAAAAACACGCTACGGACACAACAAAGAAATTATCGTGTCTGTAGGTGACGTAGTTGAAAAAGGCCAAGCAATAGCAAAAATGGGTAGTACAGGGCGTTCAACTGGGCCGCATGTACATTATGAAATTTTACGTAATGACAAGCAAATAGACCCAACAAAGTATGTATACCGAAAAGCAAAATAGTGTTTTAAGGTGTAAATTCGCACTAAGCCAAGTGCAACACATTGTGTGATTGAACTATTCAGTCACTTTTATATTCAAATTTTTCATTAATAAACGGTTATAGCAAGATGTTCGTAAAGTTATTAACAAAAGTGTTTGGTAGTCGTAATGATCGACTTATCAAAAAAATGCGTAAGCAAACAAAATTAATTAATGCGTTAGAGACAGAAAACGAAGCATTAACCGATGAAGAATTAAAAGCAAAAACAGCAGAGTTTAAACAACGTTTTAATGATGGTGAAACACTTGATGATTTATTGATTGAAGCGTTTGCTATTGTACGTGAAGCCAGTAAACGTGTTTTTGGTATGCGTCATTTCGATGTGCAAATGATTGGCGCTATGGTATTAAACCAAGGCAAAATTTCAGAAATGCGCACAGGTGAGGGTAAAACCTTAACAGCAACACTAGCGGCTTATCTAAATGCCTTATCAAGTAAAGGTGTGCATGTTGTTACTGTCAATGATTATCTTGCTGAGCGTGATGCTGACTGGGCTAGACCGTTATTTGAATTTTTAGGTTTAACTGTTGGTTGTAACATTCCAGGTATTTCTCCGTTAGAGAAGAAACAATCTTACGAATGTGATATTACTTACGGTACTAATAACGAGTTTGGTTTTGATTACCTGCGCGATAACATGGCATTTTCACCAGAAGAACGAGTTCAACGACCGTTAAACTTTGCTGTTATTGATGAAGTTGACTCAATTTTAATTGATGAAGCGCGTACTCCATTAGTGATTTCTGGTGCAGCAGAAGATAGCTCTGCATTATACAAATTAATTAATACAATTGTGCCATCGTTAATTCTTCAATCTGAAGAAGACAAAGACGAAGAAACAGGCCAATCTGAAGATTTTGTTGAAGGTGATTACACCATTGATGAAAAATCTAAACAAATTTACTTAACTGAACGCGGCCAAATTAATGTAGAAGAAATTTTACAAGAAAAAGGCGTGATTCAAGATGGCGAATCGCTTTTTGCGGCAACGAATATTGGTTTACTTCATCATGTAATGGCAGCACTTCGTGCTCATAAGCTTTATCACAAAGATGTTGACTACATTATTAAAGAAACAGACGTTGTTATTATTGACGAACATACAGGTCGTTCAATGGAAGGGCGTCGTTGGGGTGAAGGTCTGCATCAAGCTATAGAAGCAAAAGAAGGTTTGAATATTCAAAATGAAAACCAGACACTAGCTTCTATCACGTTCCAAAACTTCTTCCGTTTATATAATAAATTATCAGGAATGACAGGTACTGCTGATACCGAAGCGTTTGAGTTCAGCCATATATACGGTTTAGAGACTGTTATTATACCAACTAACCGAGCAATGATTCGTGATGATCGCGCTGATTTAATTTATTTAACAACCGCAGAAAAATACGAAGCAATTATTGCTGATATTAAAGACTGTGTAGAGCGTGGCCAACCTGTATTAGTAGGTACAATTAGTATTGAAAATTCAGAATACATTGCGTCAATGCTGAAAAAAGACAAAATTAAGCACAAAGTATTAAATGCTAAATTTCATGCGCAAGAAGCAGATATTGTTGCAGACGCAGGTAAAGTGGGTGCAGTAACCATTGCAACTAACATGGCTGGTCGTGGTACAGATATTGTATTAGGTGGTAACGTAGGTGCAATGACTGATGCCCTGAATAACCCAACTGAAGCACAAATAGCACAAGTGAAAGAAGAGTGGAAAATTCAGCATGACAAAGTGCTTGAATTAGGTGGTTTACATATCATTGCAACTGAACGTCATGAGTCTCGCCGTATTGATAACCAGTTACGCGGTCGCTCTGGTCGACAAGGTGATGCAGGTTCAACACGCTTTTACTTATCAATGGAAGACAGCTTAATGCGTATTTTCGCATCAGAGCGAATTTCTAACATGATGCGTAAGTTGGGTATGGAGCATGGTGAGTCAATTGAGCACCCTTGGGTAACTCGCAGTATTGAGAATGCTCAGCGTAAAGTTGAAGGTCGTAACTTTGATGTTCGTAAGCAATTACTTGAATTTGATGATGTATCAAATGATCAGCGTAAAGTGATTTACGAACAACGTAATGAATTAATGGATGCTGATGACATTTTAGACGTAATTACAAGCATTCGAGGTGATGTAATTGAGGGTATGATTAACGATTATATTCCACCACAATCACTTGAAGAAATGTGGGATATTCAAGGCTTAGAAGAACGTTTAAAAGGTGATTTAACGCTTGAGTTACCAATTGCTAAATGGCTTGAAGAAGACAGTAAATTACACGAAGAAACGTTACGCGAAAAAGTACTTGAAGAAGCAACGGCTGCTTATCAACTAAAAGAAGACGCCGTAACAGCGCCTGTGTTACGTAACTTCGAAAAAGCAGTCATGTTGCAAAGCTTAGATTCACATTGGAAAGAGCATTTAGCTGCAATGGATCATTTACGCCAAGGTATTCATTTACGTGGTTATGCACAGAAGAATCCGAAACAAGAATTTAAGCGTGAGTCATTTGAATTGTTTTCTGGTTTACTTGATACATTGAAATATGATGTTGTTGGTATTATCTCGAAAGTTAAAATTCGTGAAGAATCAGATGTTGAAGCGGTAGAAGAGCAACACCGTAAAGCAGAAGAAACGCCTAAAACCTATACCCATGAAGAGACTCAAAATGAAGCTGGTGGTGAAGATGCTTCGTCAGAAAAAGCTTTTCCAAGAGTTGGTCGCAATGAATTATGTCCTTGTGGTTCAGGTAAAAAATATAAACAATGTCACGGTAAGTTAAAGTAATTAACTTGTGAGTTAATTTAATATTTAACAACCAGTAAGCTGAAATGAACTTAATTAAGCTAGTTACTAAACGGGGTAATACCTGAATAATAACTGGCTTTTTTATTGGCTCTTTATTGGTTGTTTTATTAGCCTTTTTAAGGAATAGAGTTAGTTATTCATTTACCTTAATTACTTTATTAGCCATAAAATTAACCATCAAACTTAGAACAAAAGAAACTTAATTATGAAGCAAGTACATGTTGCTGTTGGTGTAATCGTACAAAATGGTCACGTATTTCTTACTAAACGCCTTAAAGACGTTCATCAAGGTGGTAAGTGGGAATTTCCAGGTGGTAAAGTGGAAGTTGATGAAACTGTTGCTGAAGCTTTATTACGAGAGCTTAAAGAAGAAGTGTTCATTGATGTATTATCAGCTCAACCTTTAATGGCAATCGAGCATGATTATGGTGATAAACAGGTTAAGCTTGAAGTCTTTATTGTAGATAATTTCTTAAATGAACCACAAGCCCAAGAAGGTCAAGAAGAAGCATGGTTTGCAATCAATGAATTAGCGTCATTAGACTTTCCACAAGCCAATGCTGCCATTGTTACCAAACTTGAAGCTTTATACTTATAAAGCAAATTCATTATTCTGGTTCAACAAAAAATTTGTTGTGTTGTAAAAACTCATCTTCTAACGCGTCTAGCATTTCTTCGGTAATTTCTTGTTCAACTTGTACCGCTTGGCTAATTTTATGGCCTTCATCAGCCCACTCACCTAAATCAATCAGTTTACAGCGCTCATTACAAAAAGGTTTTGACGTGTTTTCGGGTAGCCAAGCAACTTTTTTCTTACAGGTAGGGCAATCAACAATTGTTGTCATTTTTTGTCTCGGTAAATTTCTAAGTGATAAGGTTTAAGACTAAATGTTTAAAACTAAACATTTAAGTATGAATATTATTACATTGAATTGAATCGATGTGAATCTGAAAAGACTTAAGCGTGTTTAACACTTCGCTAATTTGAATTGAGTTGTTTCATTAACATAGCGTCTACCTGTTTCATTACAAGGGTGCATAAAACGAATAGAATAGCGAAATAAGTTACCACTCACACTTGGGTAATAATTCGCTTGTTTAGAGGTTTTTATACGTAGTAATACTAAGCCTTCACCACTGTCTTGATAAAAACCACTTTCTGATTCTATACTTTCAAAATCACTACGTAAGCGAATAAACTTTAAAATGACATGTAACGCTTTTTGTACGTTTGAAAGTTGAGCTACCCATGATGCTATATCGTCACGAATAATATGACCTTCTTGGTGTAGCCAAAATTGTAATTGTGGTAAATCAAAGCTTGAACTACCACCAGCAATGGCAAAGCGTTGCTTTACACTGTTTAGCATTTTATCTTCTTTTAATTGCCACCAAGCAGGAGAGTGACCTTTTAATTGGCAAAGCAAGCTCACTACTTTTTTAAGTGAGTCACTTAAGGCATTGCCATCAATATCAGGAGCACGAGACCAAAGTACGAGGTTTTGCTCAAGTTTTTCTAGGTCTTTAATTAAGTCACCACGAATATCGTTACGCTCTAAAATGTCTAAAATGGTGAATAAGGCTGAAAAAAAACTATGGTATTGCTGGGTAATTAAGTCAACATCATAACTATTAATTTGATCAAACAACTGTTCAATTTTTAAATAGTTTCTAAAACGCTCATTAAGCGGATGTTCATATAATACGTCAGTCATATGGCAGTCATTAATTAATGTTATGTAGGTAGAATAAATCTTTATAATCATTGGGTAATATAATCACCCACACTGCTTAGTGTATAGAAGGTTTATGCATATGGCTAATTTAAATACACTGTAGGTACTTTTGGTGAAGTTTTTCTACGCTTTCTTTCAATTTAACTGTAGTTTGATATTGGTTATCAATAATATCATCTGCGTGGTTAAGACGTTCAGCCCTGCTAATTTGGCTATTAATTATTTTTTGTATGTCGGTTTTAGCATTATCATCACGTTGACTTGCTCTTAATAACTGAGTATCGGTATCAACATCAATTACTAATATTGTATTTACCAAGTTCATTAAATTATTTTCAATCAATAATGGCACTACTAAAATACAATAAGGGCTGGTTGCACTTTGTGTTTGCGTTATCATTTCTTGTCGAATTAATGGGTGTAGTAAGTTGTTTAGCCACTGTTTATCATTGGTATTTGAAAACACTTTGGTACGTAATGCCGCTCTGTTTAATTCACCGTTTTCATTAATTACATTTTCACCAAAGTATGATGCTATTTCTAGCAAAGCGTGGCTACCTTTTGCAACAACTTCTCGCGCTATAATATCTGCGTCAACAATTGTAACACCTAGGTCAGAAAAGTAATTGGCTATGGTTGTTTTACCGCTACCAATACCACCAGTTAATCCTACTATATAATCAGACATATACACTCAAAAAATCAGACATACACACTCAAATTCAGTATTTACAATTTAACTAAAGTTAAAAATTTATAAGGTTGATAAGTACCATTGCCATATTGGCTCACCCCATAATAGACATACCCAACCAGCAACTGCTAAATAAGGGCCAAAAGGAATAGCTTGTTCTCTACTATAACGTTTAAACAGCATTAAACTAATGCCAACAACAGCGCCAACAAACGAAGCCATTAATATTAATAAAGGTAATAACTCCCAGCCAAACCACGCGCCAAATAATGCCACTAATTTAAAGTCACCATGGCCCATGCCTTCTTTACCTGTAACTAACTTAAACAGCCAAAAAATACTGAATAAACTCATGTAACCTGCAACTGCGCCTATTACTGCGTTTTCTATACTGGTAAACATGCTAGACAAATTAAGTAATAAACCCAGCCACATTAACGGCAATACAATTTGATCGGGTAATAACATGTGATCAAAATCAATTAACGTTAAGCAAATAAGCCCAAAAGTTAATAACATTACCCAAAAGGTTAATGCACTTACTCCAAAATGCTGTGCAACAACAAAACCTAATATTGCGGTAGTTATTTCAATCAAAGGGTAGCGAAATGAAATTTTAGTTTTACATTGGCTGCATTTACCTTTTAAAAATAACCAGCTAATCACCGGAATATTTTCATAAAAACGAATTTTATGTTGGCAATTAGGGCAGCTTGATGCTGGTGTTGATAACGTTAACGGTGTTTGTTTTGTTTTAGGTGTATTTGCTAATTCGTCTGCTGGTTTATCCGCCGATTCGTCAGTAGATTCGTTCGCTAACTCATTAACTAATTCACTAGACAAGTATTCTCTGCACTCACTCGTCCAGCCTTGTTGTAGCATTAATGGTAAACGATAAATCACTACATTAAGAAAACTACCTATCATTAATGAAAATACAACAACAACCGTATAAAAAAACAGGTTTGATGTTTCAAACAGTTGTACTACTTGGTTAACAATTTCTAAATTCACAAAAACCCTTAATTTTTATACTATTCATTTGTTATATTTTTCACTAAATGTAATCTCGTAAAAAATACTAGCTTATTTTATAAAAAATTAAACAATTTGACCAATAGCAAATATTGGCAAGTACATCGCAACAATTAAGCTACCAATTATAACGCCTAAAACTACCATGATGATAGGCTCTAATAATGTAGTTAAGTTGTCTACGTCATTATCTACTTCTTCTTCGTATACATTCGCTACTTTAGCAAGCATGTCATCTACAGTGCCTGATTCTTCACCAATTGCCACCATTTGAATGACCATTTCAGGGAAAATATCACTAATGCGCATCGCTATATTCATTGGCATACCAGACGATACTTCAGCGCGAATATCTAAAATAGCATCTCTAAATACAGCATTACCTGAAGCGCCAGCGGCTGACTCTAGTGCATCAACTAGTGGTACACCTGCCGCAAAGGTGGTTGATAACGTGCGGGCATAGCGCGCTATCGCTGCTTTTTTTAAAATACTACCCACAATAGGCAAACGAAGTATTTTTTTGTCAATGCTATCTCTAAATTTTAACGATTTACCATAGGCGCGCTTAAATAAATAACCAAATAGAATTAAGCCCAGTAATGCTAAGTGCCAATAAGCCTGCATGACTTCAGAAATAGCAATTACAAATAAAGTAAATGCCGGTAATTCAGCGCCAAAGCTGGAAAATATTTCTTGAAAGGTCGGTACAACAAAAATTAATAATATTGAAGTGACAATTAATGAAAAGACTAATACTGCAATAGGGTATGTCATCGCTTTTTTGATTTTAGCTTTTAACGACTCCGCTTTTTCTTTATAAGTAGCAATACGGTCATAAATAGTTTCTAACGCCCCTGACTGCTCACCAGAAGCAACTAAATCACAATATAAATCATCAAAATGTTTTGGGTGGTCACGTAAACATTTTGATAACGGAATACCCGTATTTAATTTGGCACTTATATCGCCGAGTAATTGTTGAATATTACCATTTTTATTTCCCTTACTAATAAGCTCAATGGTTTGTACTAAGGGTACACCAGCAGCTAACATAGTAGCAATTTGCCTGCTAATTACTGCAATATCTTTTGAAGTAATCGCTTTATCTTTGCTGCCAATACCAAATAAAGGTTTGGGCTTTTTACGTATACGCCC
>JALZUE010000199.1 GCA_023301705.1 Alteromonadaceae bacterium
GCATCAATTGATAATTCGTCTTCAATAACATTACCGCCATCAGTTTTACGACGTTCAGCTTCTGCTTTAACATTAAAAACAGTTATTAATGTGTTATCTAAAAAGTTCTTTTGTAAGAAAACGGTACCTGAAAATGAATCTTGATCTATGTCAGAACCATCTAAACGATATCTATCACGACGTTCATAGGCCAAACTGTAAGAAAAACCAAATGCATCTTTATAAGGGCTTAATACATTATATTTAAGGCCTACATCATAACCACCAAACTGCGTATCGTTAAAAACGCCTGTTCCGTCACCAGCATCACAAGTAGGGCATGGACCATCAGGCCCAACGTTATAATCATGATCATAAATTACAGCTTCTACAAATACGGTTAATTTATCTGTGATCCCATACTCTAATTCAGGACGAATATCATGAAAGGTATAATCACCTACATTTTTATCTTCGCGAATAGTATCTGCAATTTTAAATTCAAAAGAGCCTTTAGGGCGTGTATCTGTACCTTTAGCGTAAAGCCATAAGTTTTCACCTGCAAAAGCATTTAATGCTGATAATGTAAAAGCAGAAGCGATTGCTAACTTCGCGATAGTATTTTTCATGTTTATTAACCTAGTAGTTATAGTAAATAATCGTTGTTATTTTTCAGGCGAGATACTACGGTTTAAATATAACAATTGCAAGTGATAATCATTGTCATCTGCAATATCTTTAGCTTTTTTATAATTAATTGTTATTTTTTTGTGATAATTGCGTGTTTTTTATTTTAGATTTATAGCTGAAAAATAAAAAAGCCAATAAAACATGACGCTTTATTGGCTTTGCATATGAATAATTTGACGGTATTTTACCAATACAGACAAATTACATGATATTTTCTGTGATAACTTTTGTGAGTTTATAAACCTATGTGATATTGATCACTGGTTGATTGAGGCACTAAATCGTTTAATTGAGTAACAATCGATTTGCCTTGCTCTTCATCAGTATTATTTAATAACTGTTCAAACTGTTGAATTAACAATTTTTTGTCAGGTGATTGTTTATCACCTGCACCAATATTCGTTAAATCAATCATAAAACTGTCGAACGTATTAGATAAATCATGAATGATTTCAGTATTTAAAAATTGGTCGTCATTATAAATACTAGGGTAACCGGCTTTTTGTTTATCAATTGAAAATGACATACCTTTTAAGTTAGTGATACTGGTTGATTTATCACATGAAAGCATACAGCCATTATCTATACGTGGCTTTTCACAACCAACGCTTTGTTGGAAGAAACATTGTCTGCTCGCCATTAATAAAATAGGGTGATAAATACTGTAAAACAGTTTGAAGTTTTCAGGTCGAGCGATACTGCGCATTTGCTGATGATTAATTTCATTTGAAATAAAAGCACCTGAGCAATCAAATGACTCTTTCATTGCTAATAATGCGTATGAGTTTGTTGTATTTAAAAATGGGCCCGCTATCCACTTTATACCAAGTTCAAAGGCTCTATTGGCTATACCCGTATTGTTCGTAACAATAAGAGCAGGTTTTACTTGTTCTAAAATGTTTAGCGCTACGTCGTAATCTTTACCGATTAATACCGACGGAAACCATGGAATAAGGCGAGGGTTATTGTTAAAAAGCGCTATATATTTAGTACAGCCACGCTTATAAGCGTCAGGTAATTTAAAGTAAATGTCTGCGTTAGTGACATTGGCTAATCCAATATCACTGTCATCACAAATTAAAATAGATAAATCGGCTGACTTTTTATTTGTTGTATTTTTAGGCGTATTGCTAAGCTTAGGTAATGTAATGTCGGCAATAACAGCTTGATCATCATTTAATAATGATGCAATAGTATTTTTAAGCTGTGTTAATTCACTAAATGGCAAGTTCACATTGGCAGCAAGTGCAGCGCAGTTTAATTCTATAAGATTAAATGACGCATTGTTAAAGCCTTTGAAACGTTTTGTTATTGCTGCTTCATCAACAATGCTTTTATTGCTTTCAACCAAGGTTTTAGTTGAATGTAATGTCCACTTCTTTGGCTGTGTTTGTGTATTACCCGGAACAAAAATATCAGTTGTTACATCAACTGTTAAATGCTCGCCAATATTACCTTTAACGTTAATGGTTAAATCGCGCTTTTCTAAACTGACTTGTTTTATTTTATCGAAAACAGTTGACGTAATTTCATTTTTTTCTTCGGTTAACTTTTCTTCTACTTCTTGAATTTGCACTACCGAAATAGCATTACTTTGATCTAACGCATAATATTTTGAATTGTCACGTGGGTTTTCAATAAACATTGATTGATTTAAGTCACCACGTAAAAAAGCATTTGAAAAATCACGGTTAAATACTTTGTATAGGCGTTCACCATCTTCTAATAATTCACCGGTATTTAAAAAACCGTCTATTTGTTTTCTAAAACTGTCTACAACAGTATGAACATAACTTGCGCCTTTAATTCGACCTTCAATTTTAAATGAATGAACACCTGCTTCAATAAGTGCAGGTAAATCAAAAAAGGCAGAGTTATCTTTAATGTTTAACGGAAAGTTATTACCTGATGGTGTTGTCTCATATTCTTCTCTACATGCTTGGCTACAACGCCCTCGGTTACCTGAGTTACCAGCACTTGCTGAGGTTGAATAACATAAGCCTGAGAAAGCCACACATAATGATCCGTGAACAAATACTTCGGTTAATACATCATGTTCAGTAGCGGCTTTAGTAATAGCAGTAACTTCACGCAAGTTCATTTCTCTTGATAAATTAACGCGAGAAGCACCAAGCTTTTTCAGAAACGGAATTTGACCAATATTATGGGTAGTTAATTGCGTAGAAGCATGAATATCAAGGGTAGGGTAATGCTTTCTAAGTACATACAGTAAACCTAAATCTTGTACAATTACCCCGTCAAGCGTGGTATTGACAAGCTTGTTTAATAACGTAGTTAATGATTTGAATTCACGCTCTAAAATAACAATATTAAGCGTTAAAAATATTTGGCAATTGTATTGATGTGCTAAATGAATAATACGAACAAGTTCATCAAATGAAATATTAGCTGCACGGTTACGGGCATTAAAGGTATCTAAACCACAATACACAGCATCTGCACCTGCAATAATTGCCGCTTTGATTGCATCTACATCACCACCTGGGGCTAATAATTCAAATTGTTTTGTCATTGTTATGTCATTAGCCCATTGAAAGGCAGTTAAATCTTAAAACCGCAATTTTACGCATTTATTTCACCAATGAATACCGTTAAAGTAGCTTATTAATTGATTTTGTCGTTTTTAGTGAGCGATTTGATACGAAAGTGATACGGGTAGTTAAACCGATGAATGAAAAAACGAATATTGCAAAAACAAACACAGTAAAAACAGGTGCAGTAAAAAACAGTGAAGCTAAAAGCAATGTTATCAAAAAGTCTCAAGCGAATTTAGTTAACGATACGTTGCCTATTTTATATTCATTAAGACACTGCCCATTTGCGATGCGCGCACGTATTGCCATTTTTAAGTCAACACAAACGGTATTGCTAAGAGATTTGGTATTAAGTAATAAACCAAATGAAATGATGGCTGCATCACCAAAGGCTACTGTGCCTGTTGTTGTATTAGCAGCTCCTCACGTTCAATATAATAGTGTGATTGAAGAAAGTTTAGACGTTATGTTGTGGGCATTACATGAAAGTGATCCTGATAATTTATTACATCGAACAGACGTTGATAATGACGATACTTTAACTGATATGTTGGCGGTTATTAACGAATTTGATACTGAATTTAAAACACGTTTAGAAGCGTATAAATGTGCAAAGCGTTACAAAGAACATAACATTGTTGAATGTCGAGAAGCTTGTGAAGTATATATTGCGCAGTTAGAGCAGCGTTTAACACAGCATGTATTTTTAATGTCTAAGAATGAAAGCTTGTTAGATATTGCTTTATTACCCTTTATTCGTCAATTTTCTAAAGTTGAACGCTCATGGTTTGTGCAATCATCTTATACCCACGTTAAAGTGTGGCTTAATACCTATTTGCAAAGTGTTATGTTTACTAAAGTGATGGCCAAATATCCGTTATGGTTAGATAACTATGAAGATGTTCTGTTTGGTGCTCATACCTAATTGAATATATTAAGGTATTAAAATAAAAAAAGAATTTTACTACATTTTAATTTCAAATTTCATCGACAATTACTTGTGTTTACCGCTATAAACACACGATAATTGCACTTAAGATCATACATTCGCCTAGGTAACATCATTATTAATATAGATTGCTAGTGTAAGGCACTCGTAATCATGTTGTGTATTTTTAATTGTTACCCTAAACCGACCGGAATTTTTTAATGGAAATCAAAGTTAATTTTCTCGACAACCTTAGGCTTGAAGCCAAGTTTGACGATTTTACTGTTATTGCTGATCAACCTATTCGTTACAAAGGCGATGGTTCAGCACCTGGTCCGTTTGACTACTTTTTAGCATCGTCTGCAATGTGTGCGGCCTATTTTGTTAAGGTGTACTGTAATTCACGAGATATTCCTACCGACAATATTCGTTTATCTCAAAATAATATTGTTGATCCTGAAGATAGATACAATCAAATATTTCAAATACAAGTAGAGTTACCTGAAAGTATTTCCGAGAAGCATCGTGAAGGTATATTACGCTCAATTGATCGCTGTACAGTAAAAAAAGTGATTCAAACCGGGCCTGAATTTAAGGTTGATATTGTTGAAAACCTTGAAGAAGATGCACAAGCAATGTTAATGGCTGCACCTGAAAATGATGCTAGTACCTTTATTTTAGGTAAAGACTTACCACTTGAAGAAACCATTAAGAACATGAGTGGTTTATTAGCTGACTTGGGCATGAAAATAGAAATTGCGTCATGGCGTAATATTGTGCCGAATGTGTGGTCATTACATATTCGTGATGCAGCTTCACCCATGTGTTTTACTAACGGTAAAGGCGCTACGAAAGAAAGCGCGTTATGTTCTGCATTAGGTGAGTTCATTGAACGTTTAAATTGTAACTTCTTTTACAATGATCAATTTTTTGGTGACGAAATCGCCAATAGCGAGTTTGTTCATTACCCGAATGAAAAGTGGTTTGAATTAACAGAAAGTAACGACTTACCTGATGGCATATTAGACGATTATTGTTTAGATATTTATAATCCTGATGATGAATTGCAAGGTTCTCATTTAATTGATACCAACTCTGGTAACGTAAAGCGCGGTATTTGTACTATTCCTTATCAACGTGTTTCAGACGGTGAAACAGTCTATTTTCCGTCTAACTTGATTGAAAACTTATTTTTAAGTAACGGTATGAGCGCAGGTAATAACTTACATGAAGCGCAAGTTCAGTGTTTATCTGAAATATTTGAACGTGCTGTAAAAAGAGAAATTATTGAAAAAGAAATAATTTTACCTGAAGTACCTAAAAGCGTTTTAGCTAAATACCCAAGCATTGTTGAGGGTATTAAAGGGCTAGAAGAGCAAGGGTTTCCTGTTGTTGTGAAAGATGCTTCATTAGGCGGACAATTTCCTGTGATGTGTGTCACGTTAATGAACCCTAGAACTGGTGGTGTATTTGCTTCTTTTGGCGCACACCCTAGCTTTGAAGTGGCATTAGAGCGCAGTTTAACTGAGTTATTACAAGGTCGAAGTTTTGAAGGCTTAAATGATGTACCAAAGCCTACCTTCAATAGTATGGCTATTACTGAACCTGAAAACTTTGTTGATCACTTCATTGATTCAACAGGTGTTATATCGTGGCGATTTTTCAGTGCTAAACATGATTATGATTTTGTTGAGTGGGATTTTTCAGGCACAAGCGAAGAAGAAAATAATCGACTATTTGCTATTTTAAATGCGTTAGGCAAAGAAGCATATATTGCTGTATTTGATCAACTAGGTGCTACAGCGTGTCGTATTCTGGTACCTGATTATTCTGAAGTGTACCCCGTTGAAGACCTAATATGGGATAACACCAATAAAGCCCTTGATTACAGAGCAGACATTTTAAATCTTCATCGCTTAAGTGAAGATGAATTAGTTGCCTTAGTAGAACGTTTAGAAGACAGTCAACAAGATAACTATATTGATATTCGAACATTAATTGGTATTGAGTTCGATGAAAATACAGTTTGGGGTCAGTTAACTATATTAGAGCTTAAAGTATTAATCTACTTAGCACTTGGTGCATTAGAAGAAGCACAAGAGCTTGTTGCTGAGTTCTTGCAATACAATGATAATACCGTTGAACGAGGCTTATTTTACCAAGCTATTCATGCGGTACTTGAAATTACACTTGATGATGAACTTGAACTTGAACTTGAAGACTATATTGATAACTTTACACGTATGTTCGGTGAGGCAACGATGGAGAATGTAATTGGCTCTATTACTGGTGACGTTACATTCTTTGGTTTAACACCAACAAGCATGAAGTTAGAAGGCTTAGACAAGCACTTACGTTTAATTGAAAGCTATAAAAAGTTACATCAAGCAAGAGCTGCAGCGGCTAAACTAAAATAACTGATATTTTTATACGTTAGATAAGGTTTAGCGGTAAATAAAAAGCCAATATCTAGTAATAGATATTGGCTTTTTTTGGTCTGTTATTCGTTATGAATTAATGACTATTTATATAATCAATTAACTTATTTACTGTATGAGTTAGCACGTAAAATGCTTTGTAAATCGTTAAAAGGCACACCGTGTTTTTTCATTATTTCGTGTACTTTCTTACTCACTAACTGACGTAAGTAAAATGGCTGGTTTGGCACAAAGTGATGAATACTGTGTGTTTTACCAAAATTAAAACAAAATAGCTGGAATGGTACAAACATCCAGTGGTTAATGACTTGTGTTTGTTGTAACAAGTGATTAACGCCACCATAGTAATGCATTGACGATGTAACAAAGTTAAGGCTTACTGAGCGAATAAAGTTAGGTAAAACCCATACAACCACCATAAAATTAATAAAAGGCATTATTGTGGCAAACCATTCAGGATAAACATATGTACCGTTAGATACATAATTAATAATATTGTAAGTGATCCATGTGTAAAACAAGGCGAAGTAAGCGGTAATAATAGGGAAGCCAGCATTAATAACACGTAAGAAGCTGAAATCACGTACTTCTTTTTTCAATATAGTGCGATTCAGTACTAAGCCCATTAATCCGTCACAAATAACCACTATACGTAACCAATGACTTTTAATACCATTACCAACTAAGCGTTCTTCTAAATCTTGCTCTGTACCAGACACTCTATGGTGATTTAAATGAATATCGCGTCTATACCATGGGTTAACTGTATTTGGTCGCATTAACCAAACCATTAGCATCATCATGTTGTACATGAATGGATGTTTACTAAAATATTGTCGATGAATTAGATCATGTTCAAGTTCATGAGAAATAGATGCAGCAAGTGCAAGTAAAATAACGGCAACCCAAGCAGGTACTACGTCAAAATAATATAATGTAGCAACACCAAGAAATGTACTTAGTGACACCAATAAAATAGCGAAACCAAGAATGTTCTGGTGAGCAAATACCGGGTATTTAGCACGTATTCTTTTTTCTTCTTTAATAATTGCTTGTACAATTGCTTTTGCTTTTTCATTATTTGTCAATGTAACCATATTTTATTACTGTCCGTTTTTTGTACGTTATATAGTGTGGTAATAATAAATAATCTTGAACCCTTATAGGTCGACACGTATTATGCACTTTTTTTTAATAAGTGTTTACTAATAATATGCGTCATTTGAAAACAAATTCTCATCAAAATTTACAACAAGCGGATATTTCAGTTAATTCTGGTAATATTTTGACCAGAAAGTCTACTCGCGCCATTGTTTTACGTGGTGATCATATTTTATTGCTTTATACCAAACGTTACCATGATTATAGTTTGCCTGGTGGTGGCGTTGACAAAAACGAGTCAATAAAAGCGGGTTTGATTCGTGAATTACAAGAAGAAACTGGTGCTCAAGCAATTAGCAATATTAAAGAGTTTGGTTTATATGATGAATATAGACCATGGCATAAAGAAGGTTTTGATATTATTCATATACTTTCGTATTGTTTTACCTGTGAAATTGCATTAAAGCTTGGTGAAACAAACTTGGAGTCATATGAAGTCACTAATGGTATGCAACCCGTGTGGATTAAACTTGATGAAGCAATTGCACATAATTTAGAAACTATTGCGAATAGTGACAAAAAAGGTTTATCAATTGAGCGAGAAACGTTTCTACTACAATTAATAAAAAAAGAGTTACTTTAAATACTTAAAAGTAACTCTATTAATTTAGAAATATGAATTTAGAGGTATTCACTTAGAAATAGTACTTTAGAAAAATGTAATATAGATGCCTTCATTAACAGCACTACTTGTATAATTTATTCAATAAATAAGAGTTAAATTAATGCGTATTTGTCTATTGTATTGTTTTCTATGTGTTGTTTATAAGCCTAAGTCAGATAAGCTTGGAAAGTCATCAGGGCGAACTGCGCCTTGCCAAGTGAATAATCTATCTTTTTCTTCAATAGGTAAATCATTAATACAAGCATGACGTTCTCGCATTAAGCCAAACTCATCAAATTCCCAATTTTCGTTACCATAAGCACGAAACCATTGGTTGTTAGCATTTCTATATTCATAAGCAAAACGCACAGCAATGCGATTATTTGAAAAAGCCCATAGCTCTTTAATTAATTTATAGTCTAATTCTGTTGCCCATTTATTTGTTAAAAAATCGACAATTTCACTTCTACCATTAATAAAGTTTGAGCGATTTCTCCAACTACTATCAGCACTGTAAGCCATTGATACTTTTTCTGGATCTTTATTATTCCATCCATTCTCAGCTGCTCTCACTTTGATTTTTGCACTGTCTTCATCAAATGGGGGTAAAGGTGGGCGTGAATTTTCCATCATAACTCCTGAGTTTATGTTTGTAAGTTTGTTCGTTAAAATATACAATTTACTTGTTATATATAATTATAGTATACCGATCTGTCTACTTTTTTCAATGCTTTTATATAACTATCGCTAATTATAATAATAGAAACTTAAAAACCTTATGTCTGAAACACTACCATTACCAAAAACTTCTAAAAAACGTAAGCAATTGATTGATCATGCATTACGTTTATTCGGCCAACATGGTATTCATGCCGTAGGTATTAATGAAATATTAGCAACATCAGGCGTTGCAAAAAAAACGTTATATAATCACTTTGTCAGTAAAGAAGCGCTTATACAAGCATGTGTATTAGAACGTGATAGTCGTTTTATGACATGGTTTGAACAAGCGTGTGACAAAGCTGATTCTACTGCGAGCCTGATTGAATGTGTTTTTGATGCACTAGATAACTGGGTTAATGATCGTGTTGATATTTTAGGTCATTTCAATGGTTGTTTTTTTGTCAATACTGCTGCTGAATATAGCAAGCAAGAATGTGTTATTTACCAACATTGCATTCAGCATAAAAATAATATTAAAGCATTATTTCAATTAAGATTAACTCCTTATATTTCAGACGAAATACAGCGTAATAACTTAGTTGAGTTATTGTTATTATTAAAAGAAGGGGTTATCAACTGTGCTCATGTGATGAATGATAAGCAGTCGGCTGTTAAAGCTAAAACTCTTGCGTTAGCCTACGTGTAAACTGTAACGTATTTAATCATAATTTCTTCTTAATTCTAATTATTCATTCTTATCTAAAACCCAGTCAACTATATTATTGAGTAAATAATATTATTCAGTAGGGTGTTTACTCTAATTACTGTATAATATGCGACCTTAATATTTCGTCTATTATTCGTAGTTAAGCATACTGCATACAATAAGCGAATTTCCTTTATACGTATTATTGCTATTAGCAAACTTAGGAATCCCCTTTGATTACTACATCTAACATAACTATGCAGTTTGGCGCAGAGCCATTATTTGAAAACATTTCAGCCAAATTTGGCAATGGCAATCGTTACGGCTTAATTGGTGCTAATGGTTGTGGTAAATCAACATTCATGAAAATACTCAGTGGTGATTTAGTTCCTAGTTCAGGTAATGTGTCGGTCACCGCCGGTAATAAAGTAAGTACATTAGGTCAAGATCAGTTTGCGTTTGAAGAACATAATGTTATTGATACTGTAATTATGGGTGACATGCCGTTATGGAAAGTAAAACAAGAGCGTGATGCTATTTATGCTCAAGC